>NZ_JBCOMJ010000016.1:0-105280 GCF_040924225.1 Ruminococcus sp. RTP21484sp1_RTP21277st1_D2_RTP21277_210401
ATTTCAGAAGCAATTCCTTGCGACAGCTTGTTTACTATACCACTGCCGCAAGGAATCGTCAAGCACTTTTTACAAAATCTTACAAAAATCTTTTAGATTTTTTCGCAACAATCTCCATATTGCAGCCCAATAAAAAACTCAATCTGAAAAGTCCTATCATAACAAGTACGCCATAATATACATCAAATATATTTTCTTTCATTTTTTAATTAAATTGTTTTCATAATGAAAGAATTTCTGTCACTGTAACGTTAGAACTTTTCCCATAAACAGCACTTCCTCATTTGCACTGTCGTAGATCAGAAATGCAAATGGCCGTGTCAGCTCAACATCTTTTATAATCGGATCCGTATCCATTGCAGACATGCATTCCATTGTCACTGCAGTCACAGCGGCAGCCTTAGTTCCATTTTCGTCTAGTTCCAGCTTTGTTTTCTGTAAAACAGAACTGACATGAACCGCTTTATCTGCAATGCCTGAAAAATCAGCATCGTCTGAAAAAACATTCTCAAGTCCTATTCTGCTGAGGATATCACTTAACTCAGCGGTTGTTTCAAAATTCAACTTAGGCATTTTACAGTTAACTTCATCGTATTCCGGTTCTGATTTCAGAAGTCCTTCAATATCCAGCTCATCAAGAGTAAAATCTCCTTCTGCTTTCGGCAAAATTCCAATGAAGCTCAGATTATTTGCATAATATTTTTCAAATGCTGTTGCCGCATCATTTTCATAGTAATTATCACCGATGCTTGTCATGTACTTTGTTTCTTCGTTATCGCCGAATTTTTCTTTTTCGTCAGAAACATCCCATGGATCCTGGGACCATCCGGATTCAAAATACAATGAATTGGTGAGACACAATTCACTGTTTTCATTAAGCATGTCAGGTTTCATAATTTCCGGAATCAGCCCATCTGTATTTTCATTGCACCATGCATTAATAGTGTTGCATGTGTTTTCTTTATCAGAAAAATCAAGAATTTCAGCCTTTGCTTCAAAATTATCTTCTGCATTTTTTTGAAATTGTTCCTGCAGAGTCAGTCCCCGATTTACCCATAAAGCATCTGCAATTTTTAATTTCGATGTATAACCATAATTTTCGTCTTCTGTATTATAGCTTTTAATTACATTCATATACTTTCTGGCATATGCTGCAAAATCATCGGTTCCTAAATATTCATTTAATGCGTTTTTCGTTTCGCCCTTGGCACCCTCTGCAAGCATACCAAGAGCAAAGTTAAGGCTTGTGGGGCTGAACATTATATTGGAATCCTGATTTTCTTTGGCTATTTCATCTGTAAGGTTAATAGAATTCTGCAGATTAACTGATTTATCAAGATCAATGTTCTTTTCAGCTGCATTTAATTCTGCGTGACTGGCTGTGGCAGCATATACATGGATTGGAGGAGCCATGGTTGTCATGAACGTCAGTGCTCCAGCAAAAAGTTTTATTTTATTCATGTATAACCTCCTTGTACGGTCGATGAAGTCCTTTTTGCAAAGGTTTTCTGCAAGTTTCTGTTTTATTTTAACATATTTGTTTCTTCTTTCTGTTATATTAATTTTCATTTAGTATAAGCGAATTTCCGTATTTACAAGCATTTCTCCCTCATATTGTAGTTTAACAGAGAAAAAACGTTTTTCCTCTGAAAGAAGCAGGTTCAGAAAAACTTTATCACCTTCCCATGTAGGAAGCTCTGGCACTATTTTCTTATCAACCCAGCATAGTTCGCCTTCATTGCATTCAATCAGTTCCCCGGTATATCCATCGGCTGTAAATACACACATAAGCTCAGATTCACATTCGCTGTTTATAAAGGTTACCAGGCCACGAAATTTGTAGGAAATAAGTGTGAGTCCTGTTTCTTCTTTTACTTCACGCAGAAGACATTCTTCAGGGGATTCCTGATCTTCTGTATGTCCACCTACACCAATCCATTTGCCTTTATTTATGTCATTTTGCTTTTTTACTCTGTGAAGCATCAGATATTTGTCATCGTTTTCGATATAGCATAAAGTAGTTATTGTCATTTATTCTCCTTCCCGCAGGCGCTGCTTTTTTCTGTGAAATATAAAACAGGGGCGATGCATATCAGTTTTATACATGCCCCTGTTTACTGTTTTAAATCAGATTTCGCGTGTAGCTTCTTTCAGCCATTCTTTTTCCTCTTCTTCCAGATATGGAGAAATCTTTTTATATACCTGTGCATGATAATTATTAAGAAGTGCCCGTTCCTGCACAGTCATCAGCTCGGGAACAACAGCATCCAGATCAAACGGTACCATAGTCAGATGTTCAAAGCACATAAACTGGCCAAATGAGGTTTTCTCTGCTTTTTTGCATACAAGCAGGTTTTCGTGGCGGATTCCATATTGGTTTTCCACATAGTATCCAGGCTCATCTGATGTGATCATACCCTCTTCCAGTACTGCATTATCTCCCTGAATAATTCTCCAGCGGAAGCTGTTTGGTCCTTCATGAACATTCAGAAGATAACCAACTCCATGTCCTGTTCCATGATTAAAATCCTGTCCCATTTCCCATAACGGACCACGCGCCAGATAATCCAGATTTACACCAGTACAGCCATAACGGAATTTGGCATTTCCAAGGTTCAGCATGCCACGTAAAACAGCGGTAAAATATTTCTTCTGCTCGTCATTCACAGAGCCCATAACAATTGTGCGGGTGGTATCTGTAGTACCTTCGTAATAGTGTCCGCCTGTGTCTGCCAGAAGGAAATTGCCAGGCTCAATGGCAATATCTGTCTCTGGTGTTGCAGAATAATGGTTGATTGCAGCATGAATGCCATAAGAAATAATGGGGTCAAAGCTGTTGTCGATAAAGTTCTCCTGCTGGGCACGGAAGCTGTACAGCTTCTCTCCTGCGCTTAACTCTGTCATTGTAATTCTGCCAACATTTTTCTTTAGCCAGCAGATGAATTTGGTAAGCGCAACTCCGTCTTTGATATGAGCGATACGTTCATTTTCTACTTCTACTGGATTTTTAATTGATTTTGGAAGAAAAGTCAGGTTGGCTTCATCCAGAATCGTTACTTCCTTCGGAATACTGTTTACCAGACGACAGTTGGCTTTCTTTTTACAAAGAAGAACTGTCATGTCTTTCTCAAATGTTTTTACATATTCATAAATGCTGTCATAGGGCAGAATGGTTACGCCATCCTTAGATAATGCGTCCAGAATTGAAGCCGAAAATGCTTTTTCATTTGCAAACAGCCTGATTTCTGTTTTTGTCATTATCAGATAAGAGAGAACAACCGGACAGCAATGTACATCGCCGCCACGAATATTCAGCAGCCATGCAATGTCATCCAGAGAAGTCAGTACAAATCCATCTGCACCTTTCTCTTCCATTGATTTACGGATTCTTGCACATTTGTCAGCACGGGATTCGCCTGCCCATTTTACATCCAGTTCCATAACCGGTTTACAGGAAAGTGCCGGACGATCTTCCCAGATTTCTCCTACCAGATCAGAATCCGTCTGAAGAGTGGCTCCTTTTTTTGCAAGAAGTTCGGTCAGTTCATCTGCTTCTTCGGCGCTGACGGTTCTTCCGTCAAAACCAAGGCACATTCCCTCGCCTAATTTTTCTTCCAGAAACTGGTGCACAGTGGGAACATCTGGTTCTCCCATTTTAAAAAGCTCTACACCCGTTCCCTCCAGCTGTGCGGCCGCCTGGATGAAATATCTTCCATCTGTCCACAATCCAGCCATATCCTGCATGATGACTGCTCTGCCGGCAGATCCGGTAAAACCTGTAATATATTTTCTGCACTTAAAGTATTCTCCTACATATTCAGATGCATGAAAATCATCTGTGGGAACAAGATAGGCATCTATTTTCTTCTCTGCCATTACTTCCCGAAGTGCGGTGATTCGTTCTTTAACTGTCATAAAACTGACTCCTTCCAGTGAATTTTGTCTATTCCTATTATAATATCCACGTTACCCTTTCGCAACCTGTTTAAGAAAAAACACTTTTCTATTCCCAAAAGACGTGATATACTAACTTTCGAAATGAATGATATGCAAAATAGGATTTTATGCGTCAAGTGTTCGGTGAATGGGGAGTTGTCACTGAAACGAAAAGCACGTCTTACGGTATATTATCCGCACCCGTTGCAAGCACTATAAGAGGGATATCTCATATTGTGTCAGAGCCTGCCTGAAAGGGATTTTCTACAAGACGCACGTTGCGATTTGTGGAAACGTTTTTTAACAGGCTCAAGGGAATGTTTTCGACATACATTCTATCACAATTGGAGATATCCTTTTTTGCGTATTAAGCAGGCAGATATTCGAATTCGAAAATCCTTCCCCGGTTTTATCAAAAAAGGATAGTCTCCGCAATCAAATACAAAGGAGGTTATTTTTAATGGTTGACAAACAAAAAGTAGAACAGGCCATCCGCCTGCTTCTGGAAGGAATCGGTGAGGATATTACCCGGGAGGGACTGATTGATACTCCCGACAGAATTGCACGTATGTGCGAGGAAATTTACGGTGGTCTCGATCAGGAAGCAGATCCCCATTTACTGAAGCAGTTTCCAGTAGAAAATAATGAGATCGTATTGGAAAAAGATATTACTTTTTACTCTATGTGCGAGCATCATCTGATGCCTTTTTATGGTAAGGCGCACCTGGCTTATATTCCCGATGGAAAAGTCACAGGATTAAGCAAGCTGGCACGTACGGTAGAGGTTTATGCCAGAAGACCGCAGATCCAGGAACGCCTCACAGTACAGATTGCGGACGCTCTGGAGCGTGCCCTCTCTCCGAAGGGAATTATGGTTATGCTGGAAGCAGAACACACCTGCATGACCATGCGAGGCGTTAAAAAGCCAGGAAGCAAAACAATTACGACTGTAACCCGCGGAGCCTTCAAAGAAGATAAGGAGCTGCAGAAAATGTTCCTTTCCATGGTCGGAAAATGAGCAGTTCTTTTTCTGAAACAAACCGTATTTCTTTAATCTGGCGGCATCCCCTTTATCAAAAGCACTGTAAGAAAATACAGGAGCTTGAAAAAGATCGTATTTTCTGCAGACATACGCCGGAACACTTTCTGGATGTTGCCAGGCTGATGTATATTTATTCTCTGGAAAACAAGCTTAATCTGTCCAGGGAAATCATTTATGCCACTGCTCTTCTTCATGACATTGGCCGTGCGCAGCAATATCTGTCGGGTATTTCTCATGACATTGCAGGAGCTGAAATAGCCGGAAAGATTCTGGCAGATCTGCATTTTACAGAGCAGGAAAAAGAGGAAATATTATCTGCGATCAGTCAGCACAGGACGGATGGATCTGATAATGTGTTGGCTATGCTGCTATATAAGGCTGATAAAAAGTCCAGAAATTGTTTTTCATGTTCAGCAGCTTCAGAATGTTACTGGCCTTCTGAGAAAAAAAATCTGACAATTGAATATTAAGCCTTCTAAAAAATCTAACAGAAAGGATGGTTTCTATTTATGAAAATTGGAAATCGTTTTTTTGATACACAAAATCACACTTATATAATGGGAATTTTAAATATTACTCCTGATTCTTTTTCCGATGGCGGGAAATGGAATCATTTAGATGAAGCTTTGCGGCATACAGAAGCCATGATCGCGGATGGTGCGGATATTATCGATATTGGCGGGGAATCTACGCGTCCCGGACACACGCCGGTCAGTGCAGAGGAAGAAGCTCAGAGAGTTTTGCCCGTTATCGAAGCGGTCAGAAAACGTTTTGACATTCCCATTTCTGTAGATACCTTCAAAAGCAGCGTGGCAGAAAGTGCGATTCAGGCCGGTGCAGATCTGGTCAACGATATCTGGGGATTAAAATATGATTCTGAAATGGGAGCTGTAATTGCCAAATATGATGTTGCATGCTGTCTCATGCACAATAAGTCCAATACAGAATATAACAATTTTCTCATTGATATGCTTTCTGAGACACAGGAATGTGTCAATCTTGCAAGAAAAGCAGGAATCAAAGATGAGAAAATCATTCTCGATCCAGGGGTTGGATTTGGAAAAACATTTGAGATGAATCTGGAAACTATGAATCATCTGGAGCTTTTTAAGAATCTGGGCTTTCCGGTTCTTCTTGGCACCTCACGCAAGTCGATGATCGGACTGGCACTTGATCTGCCTGTAGACCAGCGTGTAGAGGGAACACTGGCTACCAGTGTAATTGGTGTGATGAAGGGCTGTTCTTTTGTGCGTGTTCATGATGTCAAGGAAAACAGACGCGTAATCCAGATGACAGAAGCAATTTTGGGTTGTAATTGAGAGTAAAGAGGACATTCGCAATCCGCTTCGCTACTTGCTCATGAACGCAGTCGCGAAGCGACTGCGTTCAAATTCCTCAAAATTGTAAATAGCCAACAGAAAGGAACAACTGTTATGGATAAAACCAGATTTGATAAAATAGAAATTAAAGAACTGGAAATTTTTGCCAACCATGGTGTCTATCCGGAAGAAAATGTACTTGGACAAAAATTTGTTATTTCTGCCACCCTCTTTACCCACACACGTCAGGCCGGGTTAACGGATGATCTGTCTGCTTCTATCAATTACGGAGAAGTCAGCCACATGATTACAGATTTCACCAGAAAACATACTTTTAAGCTTCTGGAAGCACTTGCAGAAAATCTTGCAGAGATGCTGCTCGACTCTCTTTCCGATCTGGAACAGATCACACTGAAAATTGAAAAGCCCTGGGCTCCTGTTGGTCTTCCACTGAAAACCGTATCTGTGGAAATCACAAGAAAATGGCATACTGCATACATTGCTTTTGGCTCTAATATGGGAGATAAAAAGCTGTTCATCGACAATGGGATACGTGGTTTGAAAAAAACAAAAGGATGCCGGATAGAGGCCGTTTCTGATTATCTTGTAACAGAACCTTATGGTGTTACCGATCAGGATGAATTTCTGAATGGAGTTTTGAAAATGCGTACCCTTCTTTCACCGGAAGAATTGCTGGAACGTCTTCATCAGCTGGAACAGGAGGCAAACCGGGAACGTATTATTCACTGGGGTCCTCGTACTCTGGATCTGGATATTCTCTTTTATGATCAGGAAATCATTGATACTGCAGATCTTCACATCCCCCATCCGGATATGCAGAATCGTGACTTTGTGCTGGCTCCTATGAACCAGATTGCCCCTTACCTCAGGCATCCTGTACTAAATCAGACAATTTCACAGCTTTTAAATATTCTTCTTTGCCGCTAAACGAACATGTCGCCTACCGGCGACATCACATATGAAAGTCAGCTGTTCCGCGCCTATGACGCTCCCACAGCTGCCGACCGCATTCGTAATCCGTGCTATCACGCCACCGTACGGTTCCGTATACAGCGGTTCAACCAACTTAACAAGTGACAATCTAACATTGGGGCTGCCGGAAAACAGGCAGCCCCTTGTGTAATAATTCGCATCTGCTGTCAAGAAGTGAGACGCTGTCCGCAATATTCACAGTTGCACAGGCGGCCTTTTATTATCTGATTCTTTGCACCGCAGCTGGGACAGGTAACTGTAATATAAATCTTCTCATTCACACGTCTGTTTGGTGCAGTAATCAATATATAATTTTCTTCTCTGTCTATCTGAATATTTCGAATATACCCTTTGGCAATCATTTTTTCCAATTTCCTTACAGCATCTTTTCCCATCTCAGTCTCAAACTTCTCAAATGAGAGCGTGCTCTGGGCATAAGATTCAAACCAACAGGCTATTTCTCTGGCTTTTTTCTTCTTCAATGCTTTCTGGATTTCCCGGAAGGTGGGATACAAAAATAACAATCCCAGTATAATCTCCGTTGCTGCCATTCCCCAGCGTCCTTCACCAATATATTTCTCTGCTGCGCCAATAGCTCCCAGAGTAAAAAGTATACAGAAGCCACAAAGAACCCATTTCAGTTTTCCTAACACTCCTGTTTTTTTATTCTTTTCTGTTAAAAAATCATTCATGTCTGTTTCCTCTTTCCCCAATTAATCAATCTCCGTTATATACGAAAGCCTGTTTAAAAAATCATTCCTGCAATCTGCACGCCCTGATGAATCTTCTGTCAGCATATACCAAAATCCGTCTGTCAGCCAGCTCCCAGCAAAAGCCACGCATCGCCTAACGGATCGTAATAATAAACCACATTATCTCCTGCCGCATAATATTTTTCTTTTGTAAAATGTTCCTCATGATCTGTCCCTATAACAAATACCGGACAGTTTCTTCCCTCAATATACTCCTCCGTACCGGTATACCACAGGGACATTCCAAGACCAAGGTAATAACTAACTTCGTCTGTTTGCGCAATCAAGTCCCTGGCAATATTTATATCCAATGAATAATCATACTCTGATTGATACTCATCCCAATCATAATATATTGAAAAATCATAGCAGTAGGCTTCCGCTGCAAGGTGTCCATCCTTTAGCGATACCATAGGATGGTATTGCACACTCATATTCTGCTTCTGCACAGAAACCATTACATTGGAAAAAATCTCGCTCATATTGCAGCGCAGGATAATGACTTCATTTTCCTGCCCCATATACCATGGATTGTTCAGATCTTCCAAATATTCCCCTTCTTCCGTAACCTGAGTCGGATAAATACTGATCTTACAATCAAGTCCTGGAACAATAGCATAGATTTCATAACCTCCTGCATCAACAACAGTTCCATCCTGCAAAAAAGGATAAGCCGCAGCCAATTCTTCCTGCCTGGTATATTCAAGTATCTCTGATGTATCTGCATTTTCATAAGTGTAGCCCAGAAATGCCATTCCAGCCTGGCATTCATTTTCTCTGATAATGTCTTGCAAAATTGCCAGATTCTCTTCTGCCCCAGAAGTTTGGGCAGATACTTCTCTCACACATTCACCGTAGTTACTAAAAGAAAACAGTACTGCGCAAACACATACAGCAATAGAAAATTTTTTCATACTTTTAGCTCCTTCCTGTCAGAATATGCCTATGCCTTTCTATTTCAGTGTGGTTACAATCAATTTACTTTCCAACGCAGCTGCTATCAGATCTTCCTTGCAGCTATATCCTGCCTTGTCAATCATTTCCTGAAAATTCCATCTTACCCCGGAAGTCGAACAATCCATTTTCCTTGCAATCTCCGAATAGGACATCCCATGAATATACAAACGCAGCATCTCCAGTTGTCTTGGACTGATATCACCGCTTGTGATCCAGTTAAGTTCCACCTTTGGCGTTATATCCGGAAATACACGCTCACCATTTAAGGTTCTGTAAATCACACTCCGTATATCCTCTTCACCGTGATCTTTATACCAGAGACTGTCCGCACATCCGCTTTTTGCTCTTTCCAGCACCTTGGGATCGATCAAAGACGTAACAACCAATACCTTTGTATATGGGTACTTTTCCCTGATCATTTTTCCGGCGCTCAGCCCATCGTGATTATGAAATGTCTGAACATCCATGATTACAAGATCTATTACTGAATAATCACAGATTTTTACAGCTTCACGGGCATCCGAAATTGTCTGAACATGTCGAAATTCCGGATCCTGCATAAGAATATATTCAAAATACTTCTGCATGATCTTCTGATCTTCTACTATCAGTACACGTACCATCCAAACTCATCCTTTCTGTCAGCGGCATCTTCAATATCAGACAAAACTCAGGGACAAATAAAATTTGCATTGTGCAGTTCATTGATTCGGCTGCTTTTCTCAGTGCAGACAAACCACCGCCTTCTTCCGCATTTTTTTCAGGCGCATCTCCATCATTGGTGATCCGGATGTTGTATTCATTTGCATATTTGTCTATCTTCACAAAAACAACATTGCCGTGGGCATGTCTGGCACAGTTTGTCACACATTCACGGATTGCTCTGTCTGCCAGAACTCTGTAAGATGGATATAAAGGAAAGTTTCCGCTGATCTGAACCGAAATCCCAAGCTCCTCTGCATGTTTAATCGTATCCTCATACAGCTTTTCCATACTCTCTACGGCAGAGCCGGTAAGAATATAAACCAGATGCTTCAATGCAGACAATTGTTTATCCATTTTGTCCTGATTTTCTTTTCTCTCCAATATTCTGCGTATTGACAGAAGACTTCGCCCAAAATTATCATGGACTTGCATTTTCATAGCAAGTGTTTCCTGCTCTCTGATTTTATCACCGATTTTTTCGTACATTTCCTCCAGCTTATGATTCAGGATTTCCAGCTTTTCATTGTTTGCCCTGATCTTTTCACTATTATAGTAAATTTCTGATACATTAACTGCTACTGTCTGCAGATATCCTGCACAATCCGGCTCCTGCAGACGATATTCCTGAAACATCCAGACAGAATCATCTGGAAAATAAAACACGTTACTGTCGCTGCTTAATCGGATAAGTCCTTTTGATATAATTTCATTGTCCATTGCTTTTCGCAATGTATCATAATCCTGCAGATAAGCCCCCGTCATCATTCTGCACAATTCCTGCATCTTGGTATTACACAAAACAATCCTTCCAAGCGAATCCGAAAAGCATACTCCACACGGAACGTCATCCACAGCTTCATTCACAGACCAGTACGACAAGGAATGATTATATTTGTATCTCTCCTTCCAGATTGCCCAACAAAGATAAAATGTCAATGCAACAATCCCTGCTGCTAAAATACTGGCCGGATAATCCTGGAGCATTGGCTGATATGCACTTTCTCCAATACTATATCTATGCTCATTCATCAAAGAAACCATAAGAGCAAAAGAAACTGCAAAAACAGTTATTGTCGTTATCACTTTCTTTTTCCCGGAAAAACAGGTGATTCTTAGCAGAAAGAGAATAAGTTCCAAAATCAGGCAGATTTCCAGAAGAATCATCAGAAAATTCTGCATTGCTATGCTGCATTCTACAAAACTATTCATCTGCCGCCTCTCTTTCTGAATATGCTGCACCCAACAAACCATTCTTTTTCATCTTCCTGCTGCACTTTAAGGTCCGGTCTTTCTGACATTAAGCCGCACAGATCTGCCTCTGATGCAATGTGAACGGAAATCCGAAGATCATCATCAATCTGCGACACACGGTAAAACATAGACTGCATCACATCAGATAGCCGTTCTGCAAGCCATTCAAAGGTATCATAGCATTTTAGTATATCCTCTGCATTCAGCTGAATATCTCCATTTTCCACATAATAAGCAGCCCGGATCCTGCATAATTTTAAACTGTCACAGGATTCTGCAAGACTTTGCCTGAGATCTTCCATAGTAAGCACATTTCCATCTGATGTATATTGTGTCAATACCAGATTTTTTCTCCGCTTCAAATATGTACCAATAACTACAATTTTACCGAGAAGCAGATCATATCGTTCCCTTGATTCCGTCCTTTCCAGTTCATCCATCAACTGCGACAGCAATTCCAGCTGTCCGGCAGTCTGATTCTGTATCATGTTTAACAGCCGATTCTGTTCTTCTGTTTTTCTTCGCTCCGCTTCTTTCTCATAGGTTTTCTGCAGCAGTCTGTTTCTAGCAGTCAGTTCTTCCTGCTGTTCCCGAATATCCTGATATTGATCCAGCAATATTGAAATATCTTCTGACCAAAACAGATGTCCTCCCCTTATGGGAATATGGTTGATCCGGATTCCCTGTTCCTGCACAGATGATCTGTGAATGATCATTGTACGCATTTCAGGAGAAAGCTTGGGAAAATCACCGGAATGATAATAACGCTGAAAAGAATCATCTGTAATCTCTGCGTCCAGCCCTCCTGAAGTCTGAAATAATTCAAAATATCGATTGTTTGTCTGTATCAATCCGCATACTATACAGCCCTGATAAATTGCTGCCATTAAAAGACAACACACTGCTGTCATATCCCCTGCAAGGGTTTGGATGAAAGACAAATGAAATATATTTCCAACATTCCATCCCAGAAGCAATATTCCTGGAATGACTGGCAGCCAAAACTGTTTCTTTCCCGGAATCCTGCTTTTTCTGATCAGAATAATTTCCATTCCTGTCAGACAACTCAGCATCCACCCCTGAATCACTGCAAAAAGAATACCATAACTATAATCCCTATCCGAAAATGGAGGCTGTTTAGAAAACCGAAACACCAGCTGATGCAAATCATTTGTAAAAACACTTATGATCAATACTGCCGCCACAGTCAAAAGAATTATGATTTGTCTGACCGTTTTTTCTTCATCTTTTTCAACAAAAAACAATGCTGCTGACAGACCTAAAACAGGGATCAAGATCATCGGAATATAATACAGATACCAACATATATGTTCTCCAAGAGGTTCATGAAAAATATGAAATTTCACTGTTCTTACAAAGAACCAGAATACCATCAGACAACCAATTGCAGTCAGACATCTGCGCATTTTTTTATATACTACATGCTTTTCCAGATAGATTACCCAGGCACAGTACAGCCCCAGGTAAATACAATTGCGGCACTGGTCTGCAAAATTTCTTGCAAAAGTATTTTTCGGTCTTACCAGCCTGCAGAAATAAGCCAGAAGCACGCTTATCAGAATTACTCCATACGACAACATCCTCTTTTTATTATATGTCATGAAAATTCCTCTCTCATTGTATACTTTTATAACAAGTATACTATAAAGCTCTGTTTTATTATATAGTTTTTAGAGAAATTGTCAATTTTCAGAGTTTTCCGATTATTGGTCACTGGTTTAGAATGAACAATAACCCTATTATCACGAACAGAGTGAACAATCATGTCCACTCTGTTTTTCATTACTTAAAACGGTCTTGGCTGACCACAATATTCGCAGAACCTTCCCACATTCTCTGCACCACACTGGCATCTCCACGATCCGCTATCAGGACGCATTCCCGTGTTCATGTTCATTCCAGGCTGCATCCCTGTGTTCATGCTCATTCCAGGCTGCATCCCTGTGTTCATGCTCGTTCCAGGCTGTATTCCGGCATCATTTTGTGTCAAAGCCGCAATGATCTGATGTCCAGTCTGCTCCACTTCCATCAATTCGTCTCTCTTTTCACTGCTTATGGAAAAAGTATTCAGACGAAAATCCATATCGTCAAACCAGGGAGTGTTAACCTTAATGCGCATAGTATAATCAAACTCATAGTCATATATTGGCGGCTGATAGCTTACTGTCTTTCCATCCTTTGTATAGGTTTTCTCAATCTGTTGTCGATCCACCTCTACTCTACACTGTACAATAGCGGATAAAGGAACTATATCCGGATTTTCATTGACATCCAGTTTTCGTGCAACAGTAAAATTTCTCTTATGATCATCAATGAAAACAGTATAATTTCTGGTACTGATCTGACGGGTTATGCCAAAATCCATTACTGCCTTTTTGTTATTTTCACGATATTCCAATTGACGTTTTATATCCTCTACCGTACTGTGCCGCCGTTCCTCAAACCATGGTGATAATTTTTGGGCACAGTTTTTACATAGATTTCCGTCATCTAATTTTCGATTCCCCAGTAAACCTATTTTTTCTCCGCAGATATCACAGATTTTCTTATCAAATAATCCCATAGCTTTCCTTTCTTTTCTGCCGCACCAGAATCATGCAATTCTGGTGCGGCAGTATTTTACACTATTCTACAACATCTATTTTGTCAAAATATGTCTTTACGGAGAAGTCCTCCCCATCTGTTTCAGAAGTTTCTTCTTCACTGCCATCAGACTCCGGTTCAAAACACAGTTTTCCATCATCTAATAAACTGAGCCTCATAGTATCACAACTGAAAAGCATAGTTCCAGCCTCATCTCCCGCTGCAGTTTTCAATACCAGAATATTTCCATCCATTTCTCCCTGGAGTTCAGCTCTGCCCTCTTCTCCGCTTTCAATTACGATAAGCTCAGACTTATCTTCCTGAATAGACAACATCATCTCAAATCCGGTCAGTTCAGAATTGACAGGCATCTGCATTCCAAATGCATCCATCAAAGTGCAGATCCATTCTCCTTTGAAATCCTCCATGGTCGGGTTTTCCACCGGTTTGCCTGGTACATATGGCTCATACTCTTCCTTTTCCTGGCTTAGGATCATTGTCGTTCCATCTGCAGTTATCGTTATTTTGCCATCAGCATACTCACATTCTACCGTTTGATCGCTATAAGTCATCAACAATTTATCATTTTCTATTTTCCACTCTGATTGATCTGCCTCTGGTTCTTCCCCACTGTAGGACGTTATGGTTTCCATCTGACCGCCTTCTTTAATATCCACGGTCACTTCCATTCCCATTACTCCTGGATGAAACAAAATGTCTCCACCCATGGAAAGCTCATTTACATACCAGGTTCCAATAACATCCTTTTCTTCAAGTGCATAAGCATTCACGCTCATCAGGCCTGTCATTAAGACTCCAACTGTTCCAGCCACCCACAGTCTCATTTTTTTGTTCATAAAAACATCTCCCTTCTTGTTATTATCGTGTTTTTTGTTATTTTCATTATACGTGAATGCTTTCCTATTTGCACTAGCACTTCTGACAGTAACTGAACTGATCGGGTACATCGAATATTAAGCAACCGCCATATTGACTTGTCTGATTTTTCATCTGCTGCGCCTACGTCAGTCACCGTAGCCACCCAGAATTTAATCCACACAAGAAAAGCCTGTGATACCACCCTTTTCAGGCAGTATCGCAGGCTCACTTTACGCTACGACATAATAAACATTACATGTTTATATTATATATTTATAATGCGGACTTGCCGCGGGTAATTCTTATTCCTCTGTTCCGTACAGAGTGATCAGCTTCTGCAGATACTCGTATCTTGCCTTAGCCTCGGACTGGTTCTTAGCGAACAGTCTGGCAGCTTTCTCAGGATTCTGACGCTGTAAGGAGTTGTAACGAACCTCACCGTTCAGGAATTCCTGATAATCTGTCATATCCGGTGCTTTGGAATCAAGGCTGAACTTGCTTCCCTCAGCAGCTGGATTGAAGCGGAAGTTGTGCCAGTATCCACACTTAACAGCAAGCTCTTCCTCTGTCTGAGCTTTTGACATACCTTTCTTGATACCATGGTTGATACATGGAGCGTATGCAATGATAAGGGATGGTCCCGGATAAGCCTCTGCCTCTGCAATTGCTTTGATAGCCTGGTTGAAGTCAGCTCCCATAGATATCTGAGCAACATATACATAACCATAGCTCATTGCGATAGAAGCCATATCTTTCTTCTTGGTCTCTTTACCGCCAGCTGCGAACTGTGCGATCGCACCTGTAGGTGTAGACTTGGAAGACTGTCCGCCTGTGTTGGAGTAAACCTCTGTATCGAATACCATAACGTTGATGTCACGTCCGCTTGCGAGAACATGGTCAACACCACCGAATCCGATATCGTAAGCCCATCCGTCACCACCGAAGATCCACTGGGATTTCTTAGCAAGGAAGTCTTTCTGTGTAAGAATGTCTTTTGCCTTGTCGCATCCGCAAGCCTCAAGAGCTGCAACCAGTTTCTCTGTTGCTGCACCGTTGGTAGCACCGCATGCGAAAGTATCCAGCCATTCCTGACCAGCAGCTTTAACGTCTGCATTGTCACCGTTAGCTACAACATCTTCAATTTTTGCTTTCAGGCCATCACGGATAGCTTTCTGAGCAAGAAGCATACCATAACCGAACTCAGCATTATCCTCAAATAAGGAGTTGCCCCATGCAGGACCCTGTCCCTTAGCATTTACGGTATATGGTGTAGAAGGTGAGGAGTTACCCCAGATAGAGGAGCATCCTGTAGCGTTTGCAATGTACATTCTGTCACCAAACAGCTGGGTGATCAGTTTTGCGTAAGGTGTCTCACCACATCCAGCACAAGCTCCTGAGAACTCAAGAAGCGGCTGTTTGAACTGGCTTCCCTTAACAGTTGTCTCTTTGAATTTAGCGATAACGTCTTCTTTAACCGGAAGAGTTACACCGTAATCGAAGTATTTCTGCTCTCCCATGTTTGCTTCAAGGTTTTCCATAGCAAGTGCCTTAGCACCTTTCTTGCCTGGGCAGACGTTCGCACAGGAACCACATCCTGTACAGTCAAGAGCGGATACAGTCATTGTGAACTGATACTCATCTTTCATACCAGTCATTGGTAATGTCTTGATTCCCTCTGGAGCATTTGCAGCCTCTTCAGCTGTAAGAGCTACCGGACGGATAACTGCGTGCGGGCAGACATAAGCACATCTGTTACACTGGATACAGTTCTCCGGATTCCATACAGGGATATTTACAGCGATACCACGTTTCTCGTATGCAGCAGCACCGGATGGTGTAGTACCGTCAACATAATCTTTAAATGCAGATACAGGCAGTGTATTACCTTCCTGAGCATTAACCTTAGCCTGGATGTTGTTAACGAAATCAACAACTTCCTGACGTCCTTCTGTAGCGTGAGTCATATGAAGACCCTCGTCTGCAGCATCTTTCCAGCTCTCTGGAACCTGAATCTCAACAACCTGCTTAGCACCAGCATCGATAGCTGCCCAGTTCTTCTGAACAACGTCATCACCTTTACGTCCGTATGTTGCTTTCGCAGCAGCTTTCATAAGCTCGATAGCCTGCTCCTCCGGAATGATTCCGGTAAGTTTGAAGAATGCGGACTGAAGGATTGTATTGATACGTGTTGGTCCCATGCCAGTCTCGATACCGATCTTAACACCGTCGATGGTGTAGAATTTGATACCGTGGTTAGCGATGAATGCCTTAACCTGTCCTGGAAGATGTTTCTCAAGACCTTCCATATCCCATGCACAGTTCAGAAGGAATGTACCGCCGTCAACCAGTTCCTGTACCATGTTATATTTGTTCACATAGGACGGATTGTGGCATGCTACAAAGTTTGCTTTGTGGATCAGGTAGGTAGATTTGATCGGTTTCTTACCAAAACGAAGGTGGGACATTGTAACACCACCTGACTTCTTGGAGTCATAATCAAAGTATGCCTGAGCGTACATATCTGTATTGTCACCGATGATCTTGATGGAGTTTTTGTTAGCACCTACAGTACCATCAGCACCAAGTCCCCAGAACTTACAGTTTGTTGTTCCCTCTGGAGTAGTTACAAGCGGAGCGCCTGTCTCAAGAGAAAGGTTTGTAACATCATCAACGATACCAAGAGTAAATTTCTCTTTCTCAGTATTGTCATAAACAGCTACGATCTGAGCCGGTGTTGTGTCCTTTGAACCAAGTCCGTAACGTCCGGTGAAGATCTTAACGCCGTCAAATTTGCTGTTCTTAAGTGCAGCAACAACATCAAGATACAGAGGCTCGCCCTGAGCTCCTGGCTCTTTCGTTCTGTCAAGAACTGTGATCTGTTTAACTGTCTCAGGAATAGCATCGATAAGAGCCTGTGCGCAGAATGGTCTGTAAAGACGAACTTTAACAACACCAACTTTTCTGCCAGCTGCCATTAAGTAGTCGATTGTCTCCTCAATCGTATCATTTACAGAACCCATAGCTACGATAACGTGCTCTGCGTCTGCTGCTCCATAGTAGTTGAACAGCTTGTAATCAGTACCGATCTTAGCGTTAACTTTGTCCATGTACTCCTGTACGACTGCCGGAAGAGCATCGTAGTATGGGTTACATGCCTCTCTTGCCTGGAAGAAGATATCCGGGTTCTGAGCGGAACCTCTCTGACATGGATGGTTCGGATTCAGTGCGTGATCACGGAATGCCTGAATAGCGTCCATATCTGCCATATCTTTCAGGTCTTCATAGTCCCATGTCTCAATCTTCTGGATCTCGTGAGATGTACGGAATCCGTCGAAGAAATTGATGAATGGAACTTTTCCCTTGATTGCTGCAAGATGTGCTACCGGAGTAAGGTCCATAACTTCCTGTACGGAAGACTCACACAGCATTGCGCAACCAGTCTGACGACAGGCCATAACATCGGAATGATCTCCGAAAATGGAAAGTGCGTGGGAAGCAAGTGCACGAGCGGATACGTTGAATACACCCGGAAGCTGCTCACCAGCGATCTTGTAAAGGTTCGGGATCATCAGTAACAGACCCTGGGATGCTGTATAGGTAGTAGTAAGGGCACCAGCTGCAAGAGATCCGTGTACTGCACCAGCAGCACCAGCCTCAGACTGCATCTCTGTTACCTGTACTTCCTGTCCAAAGATGTTCTTTCTTCCCTGGGTTGCCCACTCGTCTGTAGCCTCAGCCATAACAGATGAAGGGGTGATCGGGTAAATTGCAGCTACATCAGAAAAAGCGTATGATGCATGAGCGGCTGCATGGTTACCATCCATGGTTTTCATCTTTCTTGCCATAGTTTGTTTTTCCTCCTTAAAGGTATGATGAAAATAATATTTCTAGACACAATGTGTCTAAAAGTCCATATGACATTATAGCATAATCTTCCAATGATGTCTATTTTGATTTTTGTACATTATCACATACAAAGATTACCAGAAAGCAGAAAAAAAGCCAGCCAGATACTCCTTTATGGAGTCTGACCAGCTTTTTAGCATATTACATTTCCGGCATGAGAACTTCCTGAAGGGATTTTCTCTTAAGCATTTCCCACACCCCCTGCTGAATCTCACAGAGTTCTCTGTGCATGTAGCAAGGAAGATGATCTCCTTTTCCATCTGTTGGACACTCATAACCTGAAGCCATACATTCTATAATGAACAAATCCGGGTCAATAGCCTTATATACGTCAAACAGAGTCAGTTCACCAAGTGATTTATTCATGGCATATCCACCATGGACTCCGCGATATCCTTTCACAATACCGGCTTTCTGAAGTTTCTTTAGTATCTTATAGGCAAAGGGAGCGGTAATGGATTCCTTCTCGCAGATTTCATTAACGCTAAGGCGAGTTTCCCCTGACAGTGCCCGAAGAACTCTTGCTGCGTAATCGCACTCTCTTGTAATAAACATGTCTGTACCTTCTCCTTACTGGACACAAATCATACTGATTCTTATATTATGTCCTTTTTCTTCTATTCCCCTCCCAGTATGTTCAAATTATAGCAATTTTCAACTTCTATTTCAATAGTTTTTTAATTTTTTTAACATTAATTTCACACTATTTTTAGTTATCGACTGTTTTTAGACGTTTATTTATTTCCAGGCAGATTTCTTCCGCTGTCCGATTGTCTGTTTTTATAACAAAGTCTGCAGCAGCTTCATACTTGGGACGCCTTGCCTCCATCAATTCTTTTATGTATTCCGGATTCATATTTTTTTCCAGAAGAGGTCTGTTGTGGCTGCCTTTCACTCTTTCGTAAACAGTCTCTGGTTCTGCTGTCAAAAGAACAATCGTTCCATTCTTCTTCATCTCATCCACATTGCACTGACGCATTACAGTTCCTCCGCCACACGATACTACGATATTATCCATGGCAGAAATTTTTTTTACAAGTTCGGTCTCCAGATTCCGAAAATATTCTTCCCCTTTTTTTTCAAAAATTTCTGGAATGCTCATTCCCTGTTCCTGAACAATCTGCTCATCCATCTCAATTTTGTCAAAACCGCATACCTCATGCAGGCAATTCAGGATCATACTTTTACCGGTTCCCATAAAACCGGTAAGATATATCTGTTTCTTCGGCATAATTTTTCCTCCAGTTGAATGCCAGGGAAGCAGCACCGTACACCACCTTTTAGAAAAAACTTCCGGTGCTTTTATTCATTCTGGCATTATATTCAGCCATTATAACAGCGGCTTTTTTTTTTGTAAAGTCTAAGGTTTTTGGATTTTGTGAGTTTTCTCCATGTTTCTGCTGTAAAACAGCCTTTAAACAAGAAATAATTGTTGCAAATTTGCCAGTTTACGATAAAATGAAAATCGGCTATACTTATCATTATATGTGTATTTATAAGGATAACGTTTTAATATAGGAGGAAAATATGATTTCAGCAAACAATATTACTTTGCGAGTTGGAAAGAAAGCTCTTTTCGAAGATGTTAATATCAAATTTACAGAAGGAAACTGCTACGGACTTATTGGCGCCAACGGTGCAGGAAAATCTACATTTCTGAAGATTCTTTCCGGTCAGCTGGAGCCTACCAAGGGCGACATTGTGATCACACCAGGACAGCGTCTCTCTTTTTTACAGCAGGATCACTTCAAATATGATGCCTATACAGTTCTCGACACTGTAATTATGGGTAACCTTCGTCTCTATGAGATCATGAAAGAGAAGGAAGCCATTTACGCCAAGGAGGATTTTACCGACGAAGACGGAATCCGTGCCAGCGAGCTTGAAGGTGAATTCGCAGAGATGAACGGATGGGAAGCAGAATCCGATGCTGCTACTCTTCTGAACGGTCTTGGAATTGACACTGAATTCCACTATGCACAGATGGCTGACCTGACCGGTAGCATGAAGGTCAAGGTTCTTCTTGCACAGGCACTTTTCGGAAATCCTGACATTCTGCTGCTGGATGAGCCTACCAACCATCTGGATCTTCCCGCGATTGAGTGGCTTGAAGAATTCCTGATCAATTTTGATAATACTGTTATCGTGGTATCCCATGACCGTTACTTCCTGAACAAGGTTTGTACACAGACTGCTGATATTGATTATGGCAAAATTCAGCTGTACGCTGGTAACTATGATTTCTGGTATGAATCCAGCCAGCTTCTGATCAAGCAGATGAAAGAAGCAAATAAGAAAAAAGAAGAGAAGATCAAAGAGCTCCAGGAATTTATTTCCCGATTCAGTGCTAACGCTTCCAAGTCCAAGCAGGCAACCTCCCGTAAGAGAGCCCTTGAGAAAATCCAGCTGGATGACATGCGTCCTTCCAGCCGTAAATATCCATACATTGATTTCCGCCCGAACCGTGAAATTGGAAATGAAGTTCTCATGGTCGAAAATCTTTCCAAAACAATTGATGGCGTGAAGGTTCTGGATAACATTTCCTTCACTCTTGGACGTGAGGACAAGGTTGCTTTCGTTGGTGCCAATGAGCAGGCGATCACTACTTTCTTCAAGATCATCACTGGAGAAATGGAACCGGATGAAGGTAATTACAAATGGGGAATCACTACCACCCAGGCTTATTTTCCCAAAGACAATACTCAGGAATTCGATAACGATCTTACGATCACAGACTGGCTGACACAGTATTCTGAGATTAAGGATGCCACTTATGTACGTGGTTTCCTTGGACGTATGCTCTTCCCTGGTGAGGATGGTGTGAAACGTGTCCGCGTACTTTCCGGTGGTGAGAAGGTTCGCTGCCTTCTTTCCAAAATGATGATTTCCGGTGCCAACATCCTGATTCTGGATGAGCCTACCAACCATCTGGACATGGAGTCCATCACTGCATTGAACAATGGTCTGATCAAGTTCCCGGGGGTAATTCTTTTCACCTCTCATGATCATCAGTTTGTTCAGACAACTGCAAACCGCATCATGGAAATTCTTCCAAATGGTACTATGATTGACAAGATCACTACTTATGACGAATATCTTGCAAGTGATGAGATGGCTAAAAAGCGCCATGTCTTTGAGATTACTGAGGAAGACGCTCAGGATAATTAAAACGCGTTTGAAAAGTCTTTCCGCAAGATGTACGACACAGATTTTCCAAACACATTCTTAAAAATCTCCTCCTGCCAAATCAACTGACAGGAGGAGCTTTTCGTAGATATTGCTATTTACTTTTCTAGAGCGTATTTGAAAAAGAGTTCAGGGTTTATTTACTGTTTCCTGCATATCCGCTTACCGTAATATAATCAGACGGATAGTAATACGTCACATTGCCTTTCTTCGTGGTCAGAACACCTGTATAGGATCTTCCGGCAGAGCTCTGTGGAATCAGCATAAAATGATACTTGGTTCTTCCATTGGTAGTCAGATATTTTCTCTTATAGAGTTTGCCGCCCTTCTTATTGGTGTAGCGTCTGAATGCCACATACTTGGACTTGAAGCTGTAATTTTCATAAGAGGTTGTATTCAATCTACGATTAATGTTAGCGCCCTTCTTAGCTGCAACAATTAATGGTAAAGTAGAAAGATTGCTTCCGGTTCTTGTCATCTTGATCCACTGACCTTTCTTGATGGTCCTTGTGTTCTTCAGTGGACTATGGCTGGAGCTCTGGTATGCTGCTGTAAGCTTGCTCTTAGCATTCGGTGAGGTAATTTTCACGCTAAGCTTCACAGAACCTGATGTAACCTTAAGGCAGGCGATCATTCCCTGATTGGAAGAGGTGCTGCTCTTAATGTATGTGTTGTTAATGATCTGGCCGGAATCTGTTCTGGCGCCCTTCAAAGCTTCTGCTTCTCCGCCATATGCATATACAATATCATATCTGGTGCCGGAACTCTGCGGCTGAATGCGGTAACTGTAATTCGTAATCGCATTTGACTGAATATTGGTATTCAATAAATGAATACATCTGCCTGCTTTTACTGTGATCGGTTTAAACGATTTAGTTGCCGCTGATACCGGCAAGGTACAAAGCATGGTCATAGCAGCCGCTGCGACCCCGATCAATAGTTTCTTAAACTTCTTTCCTTCTCTCATAAATCCTCCTTGCTGCTCGTCTGGCGAGCTTAATATTATACATTTGCTGGTGGCTTTTGCTTACCGAACCCTTATCAGGAACACTTTATCATTTGTTTCTGATTCGCACTGCCGACTGTGCCAGAGTGTGTTTGAAAAAGGCATTTGACATATAGCAGCATGCAGTGTTTTCTTTATAAATATTTTAGCATATTTCGCTTTGTTTTCTGTAAAATATATGTTTCTTACTCTTCTGCTGTGATTGCAGCCAGTTTGCCGCCTGTCACTTTCAGAAGATCCGCTACCGGCACTTTCAAGGTCAGGCCGATTCTCCCCCCGCTTACATAAATTTCCTGAAAATTTCCTGCCGAAGCATCAAAAACCGTGGGAAAAGGTTTCTTCATTCCAATAGGGCTGCAGCCACCGCGAACATAGCCTGTGATCTTCGTAATATCTTTCACATGGATCATATCAACTGCCTTCTCTCCTACTGCTTTGGCAGCTGCCTTACGATCCACTTCTTTCTCAATCGGAACTACAAATACATAATATCCGCCGCTTTTCCCTTCCATCACAAGCGTTTTAAAGGACTGCTCATAAGGTGCTCCTGTAATATCCGCACAATGGATTCCATCAATAAATTCATCACATTCATAAGCAAGTGTTTCATACTTTACCTTCTGTCTGTCCAGCATTCGCATTGCATTTGTCTTTGCTTCTTTTGCCATTTCGGGTCAACCTCCTGTAATGTATTGGCATAGTAAAGTTTTACCATAGAATTATGTTTTCGTCAATGGAATCTGTCGGGCTGATTTTGCCCCAGAAAAAAAGGAGGGCCAGGACTTATCAAAAAGTCCTGGCAAGTATGAAAAAGAAAATATGATCTATACGATTAAAAAGGTTATCGCCTTTGTTTGATTATTAATATACCTGGAATCTGTGATGAAATTGTGAGGGAGATTTGATGGGTTTGTGAAAATTTCTGTGAGTAGAAGTCAAATTTTAGCACCCACATTATATATTATGCATTCAGAATTTCACCCACATTTTGCCCATACGGAATTACTTATGTGAACAGGACGTGGGCAGGGTCTGCGTGTTGACTTTGCGGATAAAAAATGAGCACCCTGTATTTTGTACAGAATGCCCAATTTCATTGCTACATAGCAATTATAGTTTATTCAATTATTAGAACTTACCAGCCTTAGCAGCTTCCTCAACAGAAACTGTAGTGCCTTATTTTAATGGGTTTTCGCGATTTTTGTTAGCTACCAGTATGTTACGTATTCATTTTTGTATTATTCTATACAGCTTCAACCATGTCATTTTATATAAGAAGAAAAGCCCTCACTCTTCTGCGGGCAGCTGCATGATTGTAAGGACTTTTTCTTATTTGAGGGATATATTTAATGTACCAGATTCTTTCCCATCTGTCACGCACTATCGTGCGAGATAGTACGACGAATTTCGACATTACAGGCTCTTCACCAATACCTGGAAGTCTACTGCCTTCAGTTTCTTTACCACCTTATTGGCAGCCTTCTTTGTTCTGTATGTGCCGACCTGGACACGGTATGGGACGGAGCCGGCTACTTTGCGGATACTTGCTGAAAACCCCTTTTTCTTAAGTACTTTCACCATCACATCTGCATTTTCTTTTGTTCCGTAGGCTCCAGCCTGGATGTAATACTTTGCTTTCGGTTGCGCCGGCGCAATTGTGATCGTTTTTCCCAGAATGCCCTCTGCGATCAGCTTTCCGTGAGCATCCATACCAAGTTTTTTCGCTTTGGCATAATCGTCCTTGTTATCACAGAAGAAAGATTCTACCAGGACAGCTTTTGCCTTGGTCTTTCTGGTCCAGTACAGTCCGGGACGTTCTTCAGCTCCTCTGTCATGCCAGACAGTGCCGAGCTTCGCACTGATCCGCTGGGCTTCCGGAAGACCATTTGCATTGTAACAGTATGCTTCGCAGCCATATGCCTCTCCATTAAAGGCATTCAGATGAAGCTGGACTGACAGATCATAGTTCTGTTTATTCTCTTCTTCAATGAAATACTTGATTTCATCATTCAGGGAATGCAGCTGACCTTCCGGAGCAATACACAAGGTTGCCTCATGTCCTGCTACCTTAAGCCATTTGCACACATAGGGCGCCAGTTCTTTGTTGTATTTATATTCATTCACACCACCCTTGCTAGTACCATCTGCAGATGAGATGACGCCACCGCCATAGTTCGCGTGACCTACACAGATAAAATATTTCATGTCAAAGTTCTCCTTTCAAAAATGAGAGCGATCACTCGCCCTCATATTTTTTGTACTTTGTCTTATCCCAGATTGTCTTTACTCTTTCCCAGCCTCCAGTTGCTACCATATAAATCACGAATGATGCAATAATTGCAGCAAACACATAGTACCATTCAATCACAATTTTAAAATATTCGCAAAAAGCAACCATTGTAGCAGTGCATACAATAAAGGATGTGATAAGAGCAACTGCACTGGTTGGTAATTTTTTGAACCACGGTAGGTCTTTTATTGCCTGCACAATAAGAGACACCACAAAGGCCATCAAGCCAAATGCGATCAGAGCATAGGTTACATAGTTCATAATTTCATTTACATTAATGTTCATACAGTTAATCCTCCTTATGATCATGTTCCAAATCTGCAATTCTATGATTTGCTACCCGAATCTGTTCTTCTGATACAGCCATCCTCTGTTCCAGATTATAAGTTCTCTCTATGGTGTTGTTGTGCTTATCCACTCTTTTTGTAAGCTCTTCCAGCTTGTATTCCATGAGCGCCCTCGTCTTTTCATTCTGGCTATGATTGCTGATCAGACACACTATCAGCGTTACTGCTGCCGATATTGTAGAAGAAATAATTACTTCCATATATGTCCTTTCTCCAGCATTGCGCCGGCGCAATTTTGTAAAAAAATAAGACCTAGTATGGTCTCGCTCTAATTCTCATATTTATTTTCTTCTCCAATCACTCTTCTGTACTGTCAACCTGTCCTTTGTTTGCTATCATCTCGTCCTGCATAGCATATGCAAGCTCCTCGAACTCGTCACGGTCTTTACGGCACTGCGTACGGTTCTCTTTCCGTAACTCCTGGTTAGTGGTAGACTGCTGAATATACATAGTTTTTGGGTTAGCCTCACTGCAAGATGCGGTGTAGGTCTCCACTGTTACTCCGTTGATAACGGACTGTCCTGATAAGTTGATAGATTTAGATGTTGTTAATGCCATGATATTATCCTCCTATGAATAAAGTTTTCTTTAAAGTTCTTCATTTTCTTTTTCTAGCTTATCCACTCTTTGATTGAGCTCTTGCATTGCTTTTACAACATACGCAAGCAACTGCAAATTATTGACAGATTTATAATATGGATGTCCGTCAACTTCTCCGCCTCCATCGACAAGGTTAGGGTCAAGCTGTTCGAGTTCGTCTGCTATAAAGCCAATCTTGTATTTTTTATGAGAATCTTTTCTTTCAAAAGAATGAATTTGCATTGCTTCAATAACTTTTGTTGCGTCTTGTACTTCGGCGTCTCTTATATCGCCTTTTAGTCGAATATCAGAAAGAGCTGCACTACATGCTCTTCCGAGACTAAACCATTTCCATGAACCATCAAGTCTGGTTTGAATCCAAATTGACCCAGCGTATGAATCTCCGTGATAGATAAAAGCTCTACCTCCAGCCACTTGATCGCCAAGATAAACTCCTACAGCAGTCTTCGAACCTGAACCTCCCACATTGAACCCAACGTAAATGTTTCCGAAATTTCCATCAATTGCCAGTGGAATCATTCCATTGTTAGCTTTATAAAAGCTAAAGAAATTTTCATCACCTGTACCTGTTGCCGCACCAAAGCGCCAGTCTACCGAATCTCTATTGGACTGATACTCATATGTTGTATTTATTATGTTGTTACTCTGAATATAACCACCAATGGACATATTGCCATTGGTGGTTATACCTTTTCCGTTATATGCCCGAATCCAATCGGAATCCGTCATATACCAGCCACCACCATAATCCTCACTATACCATCCTGTAGTACCGCGCGATCTAAACCAATTAGATGCATATATGGTATTAGTATTCATGTCTGCAGTCGCAGTTATTGTTTTTCCCTGCACATTGCCAGTAGTGGTAATATCGCCACTGTATAAACTCAGATCACCATACATCGTGACCGTCTTATCAAAAAACTCGAATCCGGCGCCACTTTGTATAGATGTTCCAGTTCCCATTTTTCCTAATTTGATAGACGATCCATCAAAATATAAGATTTTCTGACTGTTTGTGCCGTTAAATATAGAGTATGACTGATTTGCAGTAATCTCTCTAGCAACTATTTTAACACCAGATATAGAACCGGATGCCTCGATGTCTTTTGCAAACAAACTGACAACGTCAATTTTATCAGCGGTAACCGAACCAGCCGCAATTTTTTCAGTTGTTATAGAATTAGCAGCCATTTGAACAGCGGTAACCGAACCAGCGTACAATCGTCCGCCATTAATATAAGTACGATCGTTGTTATAACACCAAGCGGCTATACCCATATCAACAGAATTTGCAAGGGTGTATGCGTCATTCCATGTACTCCATTGCGTATCACTAATACCGATTCGCCATAATTCACGACCATCAATCTTTGCAGTCTGCTTAGGATATCCGCCGGAAGCATCTCGCCATGGCACGCATGTTATTAAAAGACAGAAGTTTTCACCAGTTAGACCAATCGTATTTGCTAATTTCAACTCATTTACTGTGGTCATCGGGAAATTTTGTATATACCAAAGCGGCGTTTGATTTGTGCTTCTAGTGTCTTTGACGTCAAGTCCATCGCCTTTAGGACCTTGAGGCCCCATAGCACCAGTGGCACCGGTCGGTCCCGTGGCACCAGTTGGTCCCTGAGGTCCGGTCGGCCCCTGGTTACCCTGGGGTCCTTGAGGACCTGTCGCTCCGGTATCTCCTTTTGGGCCAGTTTCCCCTTGTATGCCCTGATTACCCTGTGGTCCTTGCGCTCCTGTATCGCCCTTCGCGCCCTGAGCTCCAGTTGCGCCGGTATCACCCTGGGGTCCTTGCTCTCCAGTATCACCTTTCTCTCCTTTTTCACCTTGGGGTCCCTGTGGTCCAGCCGGTCCGGTAGCTCCACCAGCACCATCAACACCCATCCTGGTAGCGATATAGCCTACGGAGGTGGTTGCGTCTGAATATAAGGTGGTCTCTTTTGTCCAGAGATACTGTCCCTGTGGTACGTTAGGCATTGAAGTTAGCCATTCCCCTGTAGGAACATCTGTCATGCTAGTACCAACCTGGTAAGTGTATGTGGTTCCAACAATGGACTTAACGTTATTAACCTTAGTGTCGATCTCAGTAATTGCGCTCTCTACAGTCTTCTTACTCTTACCAAACAAAATATCGCCAGCACTAATTCTCAGGTGAAAGTTCCCGTCATCGCCTTTATAGAACTGAATATACTCATTCGTATCGCCAAATCCTACCTGGCCATCTGAGCCGAGATAGAATCCTCTGGTGGTATTGAGCGCAGAAGTCTTAGCTCCGGAATATATGCAGTCGTGTCCGATATGGTTTCCACCGATGTCAGCACCAAAAGCTACCAAGTCGGTCACCGCCACTTTATCTGCTGTGATACTCTTGGCCTGGATAACAGTACCGTTCAAACTGTTATAGTCAGTCTGCTCCGAAGTTACTCCTGATCCGTTGGTATTAAGCTTGTAGTAAAGGCCATCTTCCCCCTTAATGACCAGCTTATCTGCCTTGATGGTGTTACCCTCGATCAGATCACCTTTGATAGTTACACCGACCAATTCGCCAGTAATAGTCTGGTCGCCGACCACTACATTCTTAATCAAGCCAGATTCTGAATAGAATTTCTCCATAGCCGCTATGCCAATATTGGAGAAATCAATGCTTGCGTATTTCAAATCAGCGTCTGCGGCGTTAATCTTTTTTACATCCAGCTCATTGATTAACGCTTTGTTAGCCGCCAGTTCATCCGTAACGGTACTCTCAAATTCCGCGTATTTAGACTTAATGCTGGTAGTTTCTGCCTCAAGTGCTTTCAGACTTTCAATGGTGGCAAACTTAATATCAGCCTCTTCTGTCTTGATATAGTTTGACTCGATCTGTCCTACCGCCAGTTTCAGTTCTGATAAGCTCCCGTCCAGAGTATTGTACAACCCCTGCAGATTTCCCACCGCACTGCTGCCATATACACCCTCGTCAAAATGCAAAATATCCGATACATTGATAGTCCCCGTGTACCGTCCATCATCACTGATTACGGTGTTAATAATTTCCTGGGCGGCCTGGAGCTTCTCCCTGGCCTCTTCGAATGAGGGAAGCTTATTGGCCAGTTCGCACTCATCTTTGGTATGGTCCTGTGGATATTGTGTAAGCTTGATGATCCGCTGCTTTTCCCGGATCCCGGTGGCGGCATCGATCAGGGTGATTGTATCTCCCAGGGAAAAAGAAAAATCATCGTATCCAGCTCTTTGTTTGGCCAGATCAATAATATCAGCACTGTATGATACTTCCGGCTTTGACAGATCTTTCAGCTTCGCTTCTGCATCCTCTTTCATGGCTGCAGCATCTGTATAAGATTCGTCTTTCCAGATGTAGGTCTTCACCTTATTCGTGTACTGGTAATTTTCCAGGTAATTCTTCCCATCGTTCACGGACTCGATGGTAAGCCCGTCCTGGCCAATAGGGATAATTCTCGTATAATAGTCGTAGGTGCTGCCCTTCCTCTGTAACCGTTTCAGGTTAAGCCCTGTGAGGAAAAAGTTCCCTTTATCCTGGCCAACCTGATCGTAAAAGGATACTGTCTTTTTCTTGGTATCATAAACGACTTCACACATAAATGCAGTACACAGCTTCTGAATTACTCCAAGCGTATTTGTCTGCAATATCCCTGCATTTCTTTTCTTGGTTACGGTACATTCGCCAACCGTCCAGCCGGATCCAGCCAGAGCAAGCTTGGCCGCATCTTCTATTGTGGAATCCGTAATGCCAAAGGAGCTCCAGGGCTTCGCCTCCAGTTCTTCCAGGTTCAGTACCGCAACAAAGGAGAGGAATCCATCTGTGCTTACACTCTTTTCTTTTACTACATACTCAGCATCCTGAGTCTCAATATAATACTCTTCACAGATTTCATGATGTCTTGCCATGTATGTAAAAGAAAGAGTCTGATCGCCAGTTGTAACGTCGCTCGCAACCTTCAGATCCTTGTATTTGACAATATGCCCTATGGCATTGTGGTTCGTATCATATATCTTAAGCATAGGGCCGCCTCCGTTTAGTCTTCAATCATAAACATAAAAATGCCTAATTCCCAACTTCCAATATCAAGCCCATCAAATTCTTCCAGGGATACCTTATGCACCTCAAAATCCATTTCCAGTCCCAGAAGTTCCTGAATCTTTTGGTTGAGCTCTTTTACACTTTTTCCTTCTTTAAGAATGATATCCACATTTCCGGGGGCTCTCTTTTCCTGTTCAGCTCGCTTTTTTTCCTCTTCAATTGCCTTTTCCTCCTGTTCAAGATCCCGGTATTCTTCCATTAACTCCTTACGGGTATCTTCATAAGGTTTTAATGCGTTAAGCAATAAGTTCGTGTTTTTATTAATGGCATAGCTCAGTTTTATCTTTCCAGATAAAATTTTCTTTCCATCTTCTTTATAAATCTGTGCTTCTTTTTCCTGAAAAAGTTTTAATCCGTTATAAGCGTTTAACATTTCCTGGTTTGTCATGTTTTTTCCTCCTACATAAATCTTGGTCTATATTTCACAGTCATGTCTGTCCATGTGCTGTCTAAGGTAATCCTTGTTTCCCCTGGTAAAAGGATCGGCAGGCTCCAAATATCAACATCTGCTGCTTTGTTAGCCCCATTTTCTGTAATCTTCCCACTTTCTCCGTCTAAAATCACAGTACTGTTAGCAGTAAGGCTTCTTATTACCACCCGAAGGTTTTCTCCTGTATCTAGATTTCGGTTTATTCCAGTTATTGTCAGCTGTTCCATTCCCACCTTTGGCGTAATCTCTACCATACAAGGCGTCCGGATGTTCCCAGGATTTGTAACTACTGTCTCCAGCATCCCGGAAGCGGACTCCGAAAACGGTGAACCGTTTGGCTGTTCAGCAAACTCATAGCAGGAAAAATCAACGGTGAGCTTGCTCAGCCTGTTGGATGTCACCTTCAGACGGGCAAGCGGGTTTTCTGTAAAATCATGCTTGCTCATAAACCCGCAAAACTTGTGATCGAACTTATCCAGTTCCAAGGTGACCGACTCGGACATCATATGGGAAAGCAGGGTGCTGCAATTCTGCAAGATCTCATTTCGATCAGAGCCGTATACCAGGAAGGTGATCCGTATTGTCTTCCACCCGATTGATCCATTAATGAAAAACGGCAGTGGGCTTCCCCTCTGCCATTCGCTTTCATTTTCAATATCGGAAAATCCCGGAGTCACGTTCCACTGTTTGGCCTGTGCTCCGGATATGTCCCAGCCATTTATATTCATCTCAGACGCCCCCTTGTGTATCTTGTGGCTGCCATTTCATTTTTTATGTTCATGTCTTCCCTGAGTTCTCCGACCAGCTTATCTTTATCCATGAATACTTTTAAGTTCTTCATGGAGCTTGCCATGTTCTCCATCATGGACTCCATCGTACTCATCATGGAATCCATTTTGCTCAGTATTTCGGAGTTATCACTTCGATAGCTTCCTGATAACTTCGCCTGGTGCTCTGACTGCTGCTGAATCAAACGGTTAAGTTTCTCGACTCCAGCCGCTCCTACCTCCAGGGAAGATCTGGATTCCAGGAACTGATCCGGATTCATGGCAAAATTATAAAGGTTTTCTGCTCCCTGTGGGTTAATTACCTTGTCCCCGGTGAGCATGTTCTGCATGATCGCGCCATCGGACTTACGGAGAACATATTCCTGGGCGTTATTTTCAAATAACCACGCCAGCTGATCCTCTATGACGTTTTGAGTACCGGTCTTCAGGCCGTTCTTTTTCATAGCGGCCAGAATTGCTTTTTTCTGCGCTGATGTAGGCTTTTTGTCGGCTTCCACGCTAAGAGCATCCGCAATCTTTTTAACTGTGGAATCGTTGACGCTCCGGCCGTAGTTCTTAACAATGTACTGCCACAGATCCGAATGCTTCTTTTTCTCAGCATCTGATACTGATTTCTTATGGGCTTTACTTGCATTGATCAGCTTTTGTACTTCTGTAATTTCTGCCGGTTCTTCCGCTACACCTGCGGTCACGGCCTCCAGCTCTGCTTTTTGCGCGGGCGCAATTTCAGATGTTGTCCCAGAGGAAGCTGAGCTTGAAGAAGCAGTGCTGGATGTATCTGTTCCACCGGATCCAGAAGAGGCCGTGCCAGATGCAGTGCTGCCATTCGGAGTTACATTTACGTCAAGCAAAGTTCCACCTGTGCCAGCTTTCTGAATGCCAGCGATCAGGTTACCTACAATATCCTCACCAATCTGGCCAGCCTGTTCCACCAGGGACTGCAAGCCGGTAGATAGTCCCTCATTTAGTTTCGCAACAGCCGAAGCATTTTCAGCTGCCAGATCATCCAGCTGCTTCTTATAGTCTTTCTTGGTGTCACTTATCTGCTGGTCAATAGCATCCCGCGTAGCCTGTGTATCTTTTTTTGCCTGCCGGTCTGCTATCTCCTGCTTTTCTTCCCAAAGCTTGTTAAATTCATCCAGCTGCTCTGCAGTCATCTGATTCAGGCTGTAAATATTGGCGGTTGCTTCTGGTCCTGCGTCTTTCAGTTCCTGCAGCAGCCCCTCTGAAAGTCCCTTTCCGCTCAGTTCCTGCAACTGGGTTTCCCACAGTTTCAGTCCCTCAACCTGGGTATTCATATTGTAAATCAGACGATCTGCAGTATATCCGGAAGCATCCCAGGCATCATAGTTATTCATGGATGAAAGGATGTCTTTCTTCCGATCAGCTATGGCACTGTCCCTTTTTTCTTCCAGATCCTGTATGGTCTCATTTAGTTCTTTTTCAAGCTTTTCCCGCTTATCATTGTAATCTTCATCAAGCTGCAGCTTTTCTTTTTCGTAATCTTCTTTGGCTTCCAGGTACTTTTTATCTGCTTCTATGCGCTCATCCGTACCGGCTGTGAACTGTTTTCTGGCAATATCCCAATATTCCATCTCTGCCCTGGCGGACATGGAATAATAGGTCTGGTAGGTCTCCAAAAGGGATTTCTGTACTGAAGCCTGGGTCTTTGCAGCTTCCTCTCTGGCTTTGGCTACCTCTTCCTGCTTCTCCTGCTTTTCCTCGTAGATCTGAGTGTCCAGTTCCTGGATCTTTTGTGTTGCTTCATACCAGGCATCAGTTCCGCTCTTTAAATTCTTTCGAACGGTGGTCCAGTAATTTTTCTCCTGGGCTAAAGAGGCAGCATGTAATGTCTTGTACTTTTCCAGCCGTTTTTCAGCAGCACTGAGGACTTCAGAATTATAAGTTTCTGCGTCCTTAGTAGTTTTCTTTTGATTATCTCCGGATCCGGTAACTTTTTCTTTGGATACGCCAAAATTGTTCTTTATACTGCTGCTCAGTGCCTTGCTGATCGTGGAACTGCTGTCAAGCTTATTAAGCTGAGAGGTTGCCTGTTTATAGGCTGTGGATCCTTTCACAGCTGTATCACGTATCTGCTGCCAGTACCATTTTTCATTGTCCAGAGAAACTTCATGGCTCTTATTGTATTGCTTAAGCCAGCTGGTGGCGTTTTTCAACACAGCCTTTGACATTTTTCCAGCGGCTGCAGTTGCTACCTTTGTGTTTTTAGTTATACCAGACGCAGTACCTGCAGGTAACTGATAGCCGACTTCTTTCTCAAATTTCTTTGATGGAGAATGGATCTCTGCTGCTGCCTTGGCTGCGGCAATACCTGCATTGATCATTCTTATTGAAGCGCTGATGACCTGGGACTGGCCTGCTGATATACCTTGCGCTACACCAGCAGCCGCGTTGTATCCTGCAGTGTAAAAGCTATTCTGATAGGTTCGAACTGCGGCCGCTGCCTGACTCGCCATTGTTCCGGAAGCGCTGATCGCGCCACTTTTTCCAGAATTTATACCAGTCTGATACTGCTGAGCGGCTACTGTTCCGGCTTTCTCATATTCGCCTTTTTTCTCTTCGGCCGCCTTCGCTCCGGCAGACGCCATCTCGCCACCAGCCTGTTCAACGCCAGACTGCTGATCTTTAATTGAATTCTGGGTTCCTTCTCCTACAGCAGTACCAACATCTTCACCTGCAGACTGTGCATCTGCTGCCTGCTGCTGGATCAGTGCCAGAAGCTCCTGCATAGCGGATACTGCCTGCGTACCACCGGCATCAATTCCTGCCTGGATTTCTTCCGGAATCTGGATACCCGCTTTATTGGCGATTTCTGCCACGCCCTGGATTGTTCCTTCAATAGTCCCGTTCAGCTGATCTATTGCCTGCTGAGGGGTTATCTCACCGCTTGCAATTCCATCTGCAAGTCCCTCTGGGATCTGTACACCACATTCCTGCGCCATCTGTACGGTCTGCATGAGGGATTCCTGGGTGGCTGCTGGAAGCTCAGCCCAGCCTTCCACTGCTGAAGCAACGGCGTTATCAATGGACTCGCGCAAATCAGAAAAATCAATATCTGAAGAACCAAGATCTCCCATTGCCATCTCATAGGCGGTCTTATTAGCTGCCATTACAGTTGCTGTATCTTCTGATATATCCATGGCATCAGTCCACTTTTTGGATATGCCTTTCAACTGTTCTACGCCGTACTCACCCTGATTGTCCAGAGTCCATACCATGTGCTGGAGCATATTAGCCGCATCAGTTCCTTGCTCCTGGATTGCCTGGATAAACTCTGCGGAAAAGATTGCTTGCCCGCTCTCATCTGTGGCTTCTTTAAGACGCTGGAGATTCTGCTGATAGTTCTGGATTCCATCAACCCAGGACTGCAGGTTTTCGTTCATCTGTTCTGTGGTGATATCATCCCCACCATCGAATTTATCTGCAAAACTGATTTTATCCTGCAAATCAGCTTTTATAGATTCCATGGTGGAATTGTATTCATCCAGGATCTGGCGCATGGCTGTCTTGGCAGCGTCCGCAGCTTCCTGGGAACGTTCCATAGTTTTGTTGAACCCTTCCAGGGCTGTGCCAGCTCCTGCTGCCGCCAAGCCGGTTGCTTGGATTGCATCAGCATTATCTTCTTGTGCCTTTGTATTGTCTTCTGTTGATTCAGTATTATCCTTTTTTACTTTTGTAATGTTTTCTGCACTTTTGGCATATCTTTCCTGTTCTTCCGAGCATTTATCAATTGTTTTTTGATTTTCCTCAATTGCTTGAGAATATCCTTCCATTTTCTCTGCACAATCAGCTATGCTCGTAGCTGCTATTCCAGTTGCATCACCATATGCTACTGTTCTTCCATCAATACCATCCAAACGTGAATCCAATTCGCTGCTACTATCGCTTAGATGTTCCATAGCATAATTAAATTCATCCTGTGTTATTGCACCTTTTTCCAATGCCTCTGTATAAAGTTTTGTTTTCTCTGTTGGAAAATCAATATCAACTTGATAGCTTGGATCTACACTGGCCTTCTGTCTTTCCTCTTGGAGCTTTACAATTAATTCTCTCTCTTTTTCCAAGAGTTCCATTCTATCTTCAGTGATTTTTTTCTGTTCCTGTGCTTTATCCAGCTGTACCTGTGCCGCTAAAGACTCATTGATTAAATCCTGTGTGGCTGCAATTACCGCCTGTTGGATTGCTGTTTGCTGATAGTTTTCTACCAGTTTTTCCAGCTCATCATTAGTTACACTCAGTTTATCATTTTCATCATCATAAGCACCAGCCAGTTCTGGAATGGACTCTGACAGTTTATCTACGATAGCCGCCATTTCCTGTTTCTGAACAGCTGTACGGTCTTCGACATTATTCAGTGCTTCCAGTCTGTCAGCCAGAGCGCCTACATTTTCCACGGAATTCAGGGTTCCGGTAAACTGATCGTCAATCGCCTGTACATTATCAGCTACTTTCTGCGAAGACTGTATGACGTCATCATACATCTCTTCCATTGCATCTTTCTGAGGCGTAATCGCGTCTGTCAATCCAGACACAACATCCGTGAGTAATTCCACGCCGTCCTGTAAGGGACCTGAAATGTAATCATACACTGCAATTCCCAGTCCCTCTGTGGCAGAGCTAAGCTCTGTCAGTTTACCCTGCAGGTTATCCTGCATAGTATCTGCCATATCAGAAGCCGCACCTGAACAATTTCTCAGGCTTTCCTCATAGCCAGCCACCTGATCAGCTCCGGTATTAAGAAGCATGTTCAAGCCTTTAATGGAGTCAGATGTAAATGTAGCCATAAGAGCCGCCTGCTTCTGGGCATCTCCCATTCCATCTGTAGCAGACTCTACATCTTTCAATACATCCGTCATGTCACGGAAATTTCCGTTAGAATCCATTACGGTAACAGAAGTATCACCAATGGCGATCTTTCCATCTTTCATCTTGCTGGTCAGATCTCTCATTATAGCAGCAAGAGAGGTACCAGCTTCACTGCTCCGGAGTCCGTTATTTGCCAAAGCCTCCAGGAAAGAGGTTGTAGTCTCAATGTCCTGACCGGCGGCATTCATGTTGGCGCCACAGTTCTTGTATGCCTCGCCCAGCTCTGCTGCTGTAGTAGAACTGTTTGCTTGTGCATATGCCATCATATCTGCTAAATGGGTTGACTGTGAAGCTTCCAGATTAAAAGTACTGATATTGTCTGTAACAATCTGGGATGCATCTGCCAGATCCATATTGGAAGCGGCTGCCAACTGTAGAACGCCATCAATTCCAGAAAGAGTCTGGTTTACAGACCATCCGGCCAGGGACATATTTGTCATCGCGCTGGCTGCTTCCGTTGCAGAGAATTTCGTACTACTTCCAAGGCTCTTTGCCTTATTTTCCAGTGCTTCCAGCTCTGATCCGGTTGCTCCAGAGATAGCCTCCACTTCACTCATTCCAGCTTCAAAGGAACTTCCGACTTCCACCACATACTCTGCTGCTTCCTTTGCCTTATCACCAATTGCCGAAATAGCTTCTCCTGCAAGTTCCAGGCCCTTTGCGGCTAAAGCTTCTCCAAAACCTTCCTTCAAGCTTTCCCCAAACTCTTTTGTGGTGCTAATCACAGTCGTTGTTTCTTTTCCGTACTCATTTATACTCTTTGCACATTTATCTGTAGCATTTTGTGCTTCCTGCAGATACTTCTCATTCTGTTTTAAAGCCTGGTTATTTTTTTCTATATCATTCTCGGCGTCACTAACTTTTTTAGACCAGTCCGATACTTTTCCTTCACACTTCTGGCACTCCAATCCCTGTTTTTCAACAGCCTTCTGAAGGCTTTCCACTTCCTTTGACTGCTGCTGATACTCTTTTGTACCATCCTTTCCAGATTTCTGCATGTTTTCCTGGGCTTTTTCAGCCTCTTTCAATGCCTTGGAAAGTTCTTCATATCTCTGCGCCGCTTTCTGCGATACCTTCTGCGCATTCTCCAATCCTTTTTTCGCAGACTCCGCCCTTTTCTGATAACTCTCAGTCTGCTTTGACAGGTTTTCCTGCTTTTTAGTCAGAAATTCAAGAGAATTGGCATTTTCCTTATATTCTGTGCTGAGTTTTTTCAGTTCAGAATTTAGCATTGCACTTTCTTTTTTCGCATTTGATACACCCTGTGAAAATTGTCTTTCTCCGTCCAGTGCAAGTACAATTCCAATTTTCTTTCCTGCCATAGTTAGTCCTCCCAACAAAAAATCCACATAAAAAGAGCACCTCAAACTGAGATGCTCTTTTTACATGGATTTTTATTTATACTTATTTCTTGGATATTGGGACTTCTTCAATGTGGGTTTTATACACCACCGGTGATGTAACCCATTTGATAAATTTCTTTATCAGAGCCCCTATCAGTATTGCTAATAATAACAATACAAACAATATTACCAACAACATATGCCACCCACCTTTCTGCTTTTCTTAATTATAATCCGCAGCTCTGTAAAATTCAATATCATTTAACAGAGCTGTGAAAGAAAATCAGAAAATGGTGTCCAAATTTAACTCTTCGTCCTTTTTTCTTAATCCGTTATAATCCAGGTACTCATTATAGATTAAATAAAATTTTCGTAATGTCATGCCAAACACTTCTTTTTCACTATAATTAAGCACTTTACACCCAACATACAGCAACCGGGCTACGTTTATAGCCCGGTCTTCTGGTTTGGGTCTTCTTCCTCATCCTCTTCAGAATCCTCACTATCCGGATTTGGCATTGAAAAGCCATATGCTTCAAGCAAAGTAATAGCAAGTTTCTGCATTTCAGCCGGTTTTATAAGACCGTCAATGGTTTCTACTTTTACTTCCTTACCTGTATCTACAGTGAGAAACGCAGCTACAACACTATAAAGTGTTTTTATATCTTCCGAATCGGTTTTATAATCCGCCACTCTCGCAATTGCCGGCATAATATTCACTAATGCCTTATTACAGGTTTCCTGAATTGCTTCAATTGCTCCGATGGTGAACAGGATATTGTATTCCTGTCCACCGATGGTCACTGGAGCTCCGGTTGGTCTCAAATCACTCATACGATCTCCTTACTCAATACCTACCTGTTTGTTCAGCCATGCCTTAGCCTCAGCTTCAGTATTGAATACAAGTTTTTTGCCAACAGACATTTTTCCATTGACTTCTACCGGATATGCCTTTCCTTCGATGGTAGCAGTCTGGAAGTTTGTGGTGTCACCTTTTGTCTCAGCATTTTCTGTAGGCTCGCTATGCTGAACTTTGTAGAGCCAAATTACAGTAAAGCTGGTAACTCCGTTTTTCTTTCTACGCTTATAGAATCCAACTCCAAAGAATGGAGCCTCATCTTCGGTTCCAATCTCAATGCTTTCCGGAGTACCCTCCCCACCAGAACTACCAGCTGCTGCCTTAACATATGTATGTCCAAGCAGTTTTGCCTGGTTTTCCAGAGACAGATCATCAACACCAAGAGAAGTGCCCATGTCCTTCACGGATTTATCAGTCTCTGCTATTCCATCGTCCGCCCAAAGATCAGCATCATTTTTATTTGGGGTTCCTGTAAAGTTAATTGCCTTTGCAAGAACAAATCCATCTGCATATTTGTTTCCCTCTGTCCATGTTGCTGCAACTGGATATTTCATACCAATATGTGCCATGTGTTATTCCTCCATATCATAATCATTTTCAAATTCACATTCGAATACAATGTGTCTTGTTTTATTATCAGGTTCCATCAATACGGTTACATCAGGATACGTTCCACCCTCTTCCAGGATCGCCCTGCGAATTTTTCTTTTTGCTTCCAGGTAATCCTTAGTTGATGGCAGGAAATAATGAATCTGCATTGAGGATATATCCTCTATAGGCTGATCGTCCGCGAATAGTTCTGCACCATCCTTCACATAATTAAAGGTAATATACTCGCTATTTCCACCGCCAAAGAAATCTGATGTCACCGGAATGCCAAGAGGCTTCAACGCTTTTATTATCTTTTGATTTATTGTCATAGCTTGTCCACCTCCGCGCCAATTACCTCTTCCATAACCTGCATTACTGCATTTTCGCTTTGTGCTACTGCTGCCGCGCGTACAGGTCTTGGCTCCTGGCCGTGTGATCTTACACCATATTCCAGATAACCCATTTTTTCAGCATTTCTAAGACCATTTTTATCAGTTCCATTGGGTTTTACCACAGCAAACACTCCGAGACTATTGTCTCTTGCGTTTGTAGCAGCTATGGAAGCTTCCAGTTCGCCTGTTGAATACGGTTTTCCGTATTTATCCCTTCTGTTAGCTGCGGATCTGATCTGTGTTTTCAGGTTTTTTTCGACAATTGGGGCGGCCTTATTCACTGCTTTTTCAGCCATTTCATAAGGATTTGCCAGCTTATTCAACATCTCTTCAACATCTTCAAAACCTGTTATCGTCATCCTTGCCATTGTCCTACCTGCGCTTTTCCACGTTCACGCATCTGACAAGTCAGCTGCACCTTCATGGATTTATTTTTCTGATATCTGCGCTTTATATCATAAATTTCACCTGTAGACTCATCCACCAGGAATGATTCTCCAGAATAATTACACGCCATGATCTCAACAACCTGGTCTGCGGTATAACCATTCTGTTTCGCAAGAACCTCATCATCCCTGGTACTGTCGCGGAAATCTGCCGGAATACCACCGATAAATTCATATGTTTCCTCCATCATGATTCCATTATCATTTATCGTTGGATCATTTTTCTTTACCGGCAGCGAAATACTTTTATTCCACATCCAGGTCACTTCCTTCCAGTGTCATGCGAAAAACTTTTTTTCGGTACAGATCCAGATACATTCGAGTATCTGAGCGGTCATTTCCAAGATATGCCTTTACATATAAAGTCACAGCTGTAAGGACTCTCGGATCATCCGTATCCTTCTTGAGAATATCAGGAGGCACACCGGAGGTCTTCATGTCCTCCAGTGCATCTTCGATGTAATCGCTGATATCCTCGTTATACACTTTAACTCCTTCTGCAATTCCACATCTTTTTTTTATTTTTTCCAGCATTTATTCACCATCATTTCTGCAGAAGATAAGCATTTACAAATGCCTCTTTATCCCTTATCTTAACGTCTTCTCGTTCGATAGCACGATAAATAGTCAGATCTTCCGCGAATGCATTAAGGTCACCGATTGAAGCAATATTGGAAGTCATGATTGTAGTCTTTGCACGGTCAAAGCACCAGATACCTTCCTCCAGATCTCCGATTATAACCGGAATCTTTGTCGCACTGGCCTCATAATAATTTGCAATGTCCTGTTTTTTCGGCTCATCAACTGCTGTATATACCTCTTCCACTTTTGTGTAATAAGTTTTTTTGGCATTTACATCAGTATCTGCCGTTTGCTCATATGTCACTGTGCTTGGTAAATCCCCTTTTGGGATTACCTCAACCGGTACGAATGTACCACCGACCGCAAGTCGCGACTGCATGGTATCTTTTGGATCCGGTGCAAGAAGGTATCTTCCAGTAGAATCTTTTAATGTATCTAAATACTGTAATCCATCATCATTGGTAATGATTCTGGAAGACTGCTTAAATGCGGATCCGAGGGTAACATTGAGAACTTTTTTAATATCATCCAATCCGTTTAATTCTACTTCTTCTTTGGTCTTAATCTGACCCATGATTAGATTATTCTCAGTTACTCTTGCCTCATCTCCAATCCACTCAATAAGTGTAGAAGCGATATTTGCATCACTGTCAGCCAGGAGCTCATTGGTCACTGGGAAATACCCTGCATATTTACCGATTTCATAATCAATACGCTCAAACTGTGGAGTATTTTTTGCACCAATCTTACCGCCTTCACCAACTTTGGTGAATCCAGTCTGCTGAGAGCGCTTTTTAAATGTTCTGGAACCCTTTTCAGTTTTGACAGATTCTTTACGGACCAGCTGGCCTAATGAAAACTTGGACTCTTTGTATTTGTTGATTCTGGTCTGGATATCCTCTGGAACAGTATAGCCTCCATCTGCTTTTGAGCCTTCACTCATGGAATTCTGTACGTGGAACCCTGCTCTGGCAGCCTGTGCAAACTCTGCCGTAGAATCTTTTGGTGTTCCTGCAGGAATCTTACTCTCCGGCACGGCTGCTCCATCGTCCAAGTCTTTCAGAATATCAAATTTATCCTGAAGCTCTTTCAGTTCATCTTTAGCTTTTTTTGCTTCTTCCAGTTTTCCTTCATTGGCAAGGTTCTTAACTTCATCTTTTTTCGCGTTAATCTTCTCCAGAAGGTCTAATAATTCTTTGTTCACGTCTTTTTCTCCTTTCAAAAAGGGAGATCAAACACCATACCGGTCAAGATCTCCCAATAATTCAGCCTTTATCTTTTCTTTTTCCAGATTTCTCTGATTAGCCTCTTTTGCTTTGATTTTTTCCATAACTGCATCTGCAATAGCGTCAATATCCAGAGTTTTATTTTCCGGTTCTTCATGCTGCTTTAATGCTTTTGGGGTCTTTGAATACTCATCAAAGTAATTACTTGTACAAGCTGCTGCCTGTACACTGTCCTCCACTTCAAAATCAAAATAATCAGTGGTATCACTTCCGACCATCCAGGTCTCTTCGTTGATCAGATTATTGATTTCCTCTTCTGTAACCCCTTCTTTGGTCTTCGACATGTATGTCTGCAGGATTGCTTTCTGGCAAATATCCAGAGTATCTGCATCTTTTCTCAGCTGATCTGCGTTCATACTGGTAAAAAAGTAACCATTTGTAGGCTTATGAATCATAAAGGTTCCATTTGCCGGAATCACAATCCGATCACCGGCACATGCAATCACAGAAGCAATACTGGCCGCAATACCATCAATATAGGTGGTAATCCTGGCATTATTGCGTTTCAACATGTTATAAATGGTAATTCCGGCAAATACAGATCCACCTCCACTGTTTATGTGAAGGTTAATCTCCTGTATGTCTTCCAGATTTTTCAGGAAATCTGAAATATCAGAAGGACAGGTATCATCATCACTCCATTTTCCCCAGTCATCAGATACGATATCTCCAAAAATATTCAAATCCGCTGAGATTTCTGTCTGATTACAGATTTCCATCTTTCCCACATTCTTTTTCTGATTTTTCAGCAGTAATACTGGCATTCTACTCACCTCCTTTGGTGTACTGTGTTCCAACTTTTTCAAGCGGAATATAATTTCCATTCACAATCAGCTTATCGCCGTCTGGATCATCTGGCATATCCAGATATCTTCTCGCTTCATTTGGCCTGTATATTCCATTGTTCACAGCATCTTTTAACATTTCCATCTGTGTCTTTGTATCAGTCCTCAAAATCGCTTTTTCATTAAACTTATAAAAATATCCAGCTTCTTCCTCCTTCAAGCTCAGTACCTTGGCATTGATTTCTTCTTCATACATTTTTAATCTGTACAAAGCAGTATCAACTAAAAAAGCCAGCTGCTGAGTTTCACTGTTTGAATAGCTGGATTTTTCATAATTGTTGATCTGATTTGGCTTAATACCGAATGCTCCGGCGATCTGAAGTGCAGAATACTTCTTCAGTTCAAAGAACTGTGCATCCGTAAGTGTCATTTTCAATGGAGTAAGTTGTAGTCCGATTGGGACAGGTATTACCCTACCGGCGTTTTTGGGACCAGACAGCTTATCTGCAAATTTTTTCTGCAACGCTTTTATCTTGCTTTCTTCCAAGTCTCCGGCATACTGCAAAGCCATGCTTGCGCTTAGTCCCTGACGATAAAGGTTATTCATAAAATTCTGGCTTTCCAATGCACCTCCTACGGTATCCTGGAGAATTTCCCTCACAGATTTTCCCATAATTCCATTTAAGGAATACCAGGTTTTAAAGTGCATCACCTCACTGGATCTGAATAAATACTGTTCACCAGTCTTTGGATCATTGTACTGATAGTACAGCTTTCCTTTTCCCCCAAAAACTCCAACGTCATCCATGTATACGGTCACACAATTTGCCTGCATCGGCCAGAGATCCAGAACTTTATAATGTCCTCCATATTTTTCTCTTTCAAAGGTACCACGCATCCAGATATAACCATTTCCATAATGCTGACAATTCATCTCTGTAGTGGTCCACAGAGTTGTCGGTGTCATTATTGTATTTGGCCGCACAGACAAAAGTCTGGTTATCTTGGTCGGCTCTGCTCTGATTCGGCCTTTAGGCGTTTCCTGATAGTACTTTAACGGAACTTTTCCCATGGTTTCACTGAGCATTTTCAAACAGGTATAATAAGTTACCTCTTTCTCAACATCCGGATTGGTTCCAGTTATTCCCAACCATTCTTTCAGCTCATCATCATCATCCATGTATACCGCTGGCCGCGTCAGCACATTCCATGCATTTTTTAATCTATCTAATATCCTCATTGTTACCAGTCACTTTCCAAAAATCGATCTATTCCCTCCTGGTAGCTGGATCCGAATTCGTGATACATTGCCAGCTTAAATCCACACAAGGTAGAATCCACAGGGTCAATTCTTTTTGTTGTAGCATCTTTATCTATCTTAATCAGTCCCTGATTGGTTTTGATCACTGCATTGCTCATTGCAAAGTTCAATACAGGATTGTATTCATACAGTATATTTCCACAATATACCTGCTCACGGAATCCCTGAGTAGCTTCATTCAAGTGCTTGTGGCTCTGGAAAACTTCCTCCACTATGTATCCTTCGTTTGAAAGATCCATCATCAGCTTGCTGGCATTTGCCGGATCGAAGCACAGGCATTCAATGTTCCAGTCATTTTCTGCACATGTATCCAGAACATATTGCATTACTGCATTCTGATCCACAATCGGAGTATCTGTCACTGTAATAAAGCCCATCCTTTCCCATGCATCATAATCCACTTTATCTTTTGCCTTTCTTTCGGCCAGTTTTTCCCGGTTCGGAATAAAAGAGTGGGAATACAATATGTATTTCACAATTTCTTTTCCAGTCTGGTCAAACTCGCCTGATAGAAAGGGAATTACGAATGTAACAGATGTAAGGTCTATTTTGGCCGACATATCAAATCCTACATAAACACTCATTCCATGAGTATCAATAGGGATTTTATCAACCTGGCAGGCCTTCCACTTCGCCATGTCCATATATCCGTTTTCTTTTGCCTGAACCCAGATATTTAACATTTTGGTGAGAAATGCCGTCATCTTTTCCGGTATTTCTTTGGCCACTCTCCAGGCTGTGCGGATCTTATCCGCACCATTCTTATAGCTCATCCTAATTGGATTTGCTTTTTTCCAGATGTTTTCATCTTCAAGGTTTCGGATATCATCCTTGTAATCCTCCGGATCCACTTCGCAGATATCCACCAGATACTCCTCATTTTCCACATCCACATCTGGATCCAGGATCTTAGAGCAGTACTGATATTCCTGGACGTAACAGGGATATGTAAGATCCATCCCTGCAGTGGTAATAATCATCAGCAATGGCTCTTTGGTATTTGCACCAAGCCCAAGGTCATAAAATTCTGTAGTCTTGTGCTGATGGTATTCATCAAGAATCAGTCCGGCTGGATTTGTTCCATCTCCATTCTGGCCATCCTCTTTCGACAATGCCTTTATGAAGCTTCCAGTTTTTCTGTGTATTACAGCATCCCTGGTAATTTTAAAAAGAGGTTTCAGCGGAGATTTATTCAGCATGAGCTTAGCCTCATTCAGAATAATTTTCGACTGATCCCTCTTTGTTCCAGCAGTGTAATATTCATAATTTTCTTCATTCCTGGTGGCCATCACCGATATTTCATAGAGGGCCACACCTGCTTCCATCTGGGACTTGGCGTTTTTTCTTCCCACCTCAATAAAAGACTGCTTGAACCTTTTATAGCTGGTAAGATCTTCGCGCCATCCGTAGAGCTGGCACAAGTTAAACTTTTGCCAGTCCGTCAACCTGATTGGCTGCCCTGCAAGGTCACCTTTTGAGTGACGGAGCATAGCAAACCAGTCTACAATTTTTGACGCTTCCTCTTCATCCCAATGATAAGGCCATACATTAGCCTGTACATTTTTTGCATCCTCTTTCTTGCAATCCTGAAGGAAACGTATACAGGCCCATTTATGTTTCTTTCCTGATATTTCTTCCCCGGCCAGACAACGGTTGGCGTAATCTATCAGTTCTTCTTTGATGGTCATATGTTGCCAAATTTATTTGTGATGGCTTCCCTTGTCTTATCAGACTTCACTGCTGCGGCTTTCAGTCTGGCGTCAATAGTGAGTCCACACAGGGAAGCAAATTTTCTCATTTCCTCTGCATATGTGCGCTGGATATCAACCATTGGATTTTTCACCACAATAACGCCATTCCTGGTCTCGCGATCAATGTAATAGGTCTGATCTTTCAATATCTCTGTAGCCTTAACATAATTTGCAAAAGCATTACAGTAGCCGCCTAAGTTGTTACGGTCCAGGTTCCCGATCAGATTGATTTTTTCCAATTCCTTAACGATCCTGCGCCACTCTTTCTTGGCCACATTGTCAATCAGCCAGGTGGGAGGACGTTTTAGTTGATTTTTGTCTGTAGTCACACTGTCTTCTTCTGCTTCCCTGGTCTGCATTGTGATCACAGTAAGATTTCCCCGCTGCTCTGTCAGCGGCTTCCTCGGCCTTCCCATTCATCCTTCCCTCCTTCCTTTGCCAACTTTTTATGAGTATTTAGAATTTTGCGCAAGCTACAGGGCAGGCGGGGACGACGGCATTTCCTGAAAACTTTTCAGACCGCCCCTCCCGTCTGTGTATAAAAATCCACAAGCATTTTTGCAAGCTTTTTTTCCATCACTGGTCTCTCTTTTTTATACATCTGCTCAATTTTTGAATGTGTATCGTGATGTAATGGCATCAGATTCTGCTTATCGCATCGTTTATCCCATGCTTCTTTTAACGGAATAATATGATGCACTGTATCTGCTGCCAGGATTACTCCTTCCGTCATGTAGACATACACATCAATCCCGCAAGCACTGAGAATATCAGATCTTGTCAGCTGCCATTCCCTTGAATCATAAAATGTTTTGCTTTTCTGATTTCTGGCATTCTGATCATATATCCGATAGCGTTCTTTATCTCTTTGTTTCATGCAGGGACACCTGCTGCCGGACGGAATTCTTTTTCCGCACCTGCCACATCTCTTATATATCATCTTTTTCTCCAATAAAAAACGCCCGGCCGTGCCTGCCAGACGTTTGTGGAAGTATGTATGAGTCAGTATTGTACCAAATATCGGCGGTACTAACCGAGTCGGAACAGATGGAACCGAACCACCGACACGCTGGATATAAGCCAGCTGCTCTACCACTGAGCTATGTTCCGATATACCTGCCAAGCCATAGTGCCTGACAAGTAAGGGTGCAACCGATTGATATTTGATTCATCCATCTGAATCTATTATAGTTATAACACGAATCAAGTATACCATTCTATACCATCTTAAAATTCTTCAATGCTGATGAATGCAGCCTATGTACCTGTGTCCATCCATAGCCCATCTCTGTTGCTACATCATCCCATTTTAAGTCCTTTATATAGCGTAAGCGCAGAACTTTCCGTTCATCTTCTGAATGCATTTTGCGGATCTGATTTTCAATCTTCCGATATTGTTGAACTTTTTTTAACCGTTCTTTCTTTAACAGTTCAATCTGCTCATCCAGTATTGCAATATAATCAGACAAATCAGATTGACTGCTGCCCTTTGGCATACCATCATTTACTACAGAAGGGAACATCTTATCAGCTCTTAATCTTTTGATTTCTTCCAGGATGTCCCGCTCTCTTTTGACTGCTCTCTGATATGATTTTAAATATTCCTTTTTCTTTTCATTTTCTTCCTGCAATCTCCTGTCCATCGGTATCACCTCCTGTTTTCAGCCGTTCCAGTTCCCAGTATGTAGGTGATCTGGTTATGCCGTTCGGTAATTGTAATTGCACTACATGGGGATATAATGCTTTTATCCTGGCTTTCACCTTTTGGGTGATGATCTTCCCGTCACCAGAAGCATAACTGGTTTGTATGATCTGAATAATATCCCCTCTTTTGATTCCATGTTTCTCTTCCAGTCTTCTCTGCTGTCGCTCCCATTTCTCTGCTTCAGCTATCGCCCACTCAGCTGTTGGGTCTTTATATTTTTTCATGGTTCATTACAAGCTTTCACCTCCTACAAGTCTGCCAGTTCCTTTTCATATATTTCTTTTCGCTGCCTTAACCATTCTGCAAGATCATTCTGGAATCTTTCTGACTGTCCATCATCAGTTTTTGGAGAAACAACTTGTACCCAATGATGTTTATTATGTTCTTCCAGGATCCGCGTAATACTTTTAACATCCCGCTCCAACTCTTTTGCCTTTTGTAATGTGTCCTTATCCATTCCGCAATTCCTCCAGTTCTGAAAAATCCCATTCACGCGGTAGTGTGGATCCGCAATGGCTAATCATGGCGCAGCGTACACAATGTGGGTGTTCTGCACAGTACCTGCTTACTGTCTTTATTGCCCACAGCAGCTCTTGATTTGTGACTGCTGCCTGCTCTGCATTAATATTTTCCTTCGCTATTTTCTTTCCCCTACTCATGTATCATCATTCCTCTGCTTTTTCTGTTTTTTTATCGCACATGACGCCCATAGTAATACACCAAATGCTCCAAGCACAGTTCCAATGCCAAATGCTATTAATAAATCAACCATTTTTGATTTCCTCCTCAATGTCCGCTCCGCAGCATACAAAACAGCAACTCTGTCATGGATTTTATTCTTATACCCTGCCTGCATGGCAATACGATTTCCAGCTTCCAGTTTCTGTCCTCGCTTAATGGTGTGGGATCTTTAAATTCTTCCGCTGCTTCTCCCCAGAACGGAATAGGAACCATAACTCCGTAATAAATTGATGAATCTGGGTGTTTTTCGCGCATGTAATTAGCAAATTTACCACTTCTAAAATCTGGCTGAATTTCTTTGTAACACTCCATCGTAGTTACTATATAGTTCTTTTCTCCAAAGAAATTCAAACCATTACCGCTATAAACATCTTCCTTACAACTTTTGATCTCATAGCAAGTGAATATGCCTTTTTCTATTCCGGATACAGAGTATTGATTTGCCGGGCAAAACTCCATATAATCCACTCGTTTTGCCTTTGATGTCCATGGATCAATGCTAACCTCGCTGGCCCAGTGCGAACCAGCTCCACCAATACGGGTAGCTACAAGTAGTTGGCCAAGGAATTTGGTTGTTTCTGCTCTTGTCATTTTCTCACCTCGTTTTAAGGAATTTGGACATTATGCTTTTTCTCCACTGCTGCCATGGTTGCGTTTCCCATTTACTGCAGCTATGGTCATCTCTGATCCAGATTCCTTTCTTGTCACAGAGGAGATCGTCATTGTGCCTGCAGGTCTTACAGGTTCTATCTTCCATCTTGCTATTCATTTTCCATCGCCCCTCGCACCTATTCCCTGTTAAATCCCATTTCTTCATAAATGTTATAATTTGCCAGGTCCTCAAACTCTACATCAATGTCCATTTCCTTATGTGCAAGCTCATAAGCCTTCGCAACTCCAATCCGGTCTACATAATCCATTGCTGCTTTCCAGTTCTTTAGGAATTTTTTGTTTGCTTTTGTAAATCCCCATGAAAACTTAATCGCATACAGGGAAATGATTATATTTGTTATGGTAATATAGTCCTCTGCCCGCTCCAGTTTCTCCTGAGCTTCTCTGATCACAGCGTCTGTTACAGCTTCTGTTTTCTGCTGTTCCATCCTTTTCAAGTATGTTTGCAATATAGAAGCCTGCTGCCCGGTCATCCCTGCTACCTGTGCCACTGTTAGATTAAGGTTCAATGGAACCTGACATTTTTCCTGCATCTTTGCCTGGCGCCTTCTTTCTGCTCGGGTCATACTATTTCACCTCTTCATCAGCAGGCATTACAAATATTCTGATCTTCTCCGGATGCCGGACTGCCACCTGGATTCCGCAGAGTACATGGACTGCTTTGGCTTCTGTACTGTATCCACCAAGAATATCTCCTTCCTTTTTGTCCTTAGTATGTAGCAGGATCTGAAAGGATCCATCTGGCAGGCGGACTGTCGTAGTTACTTTCCCAGTTATGTCTACCAATTGACCACTTTGAGTTCTAATTTTCACAGTTCTGTTTCCTCCATTCTGACAATATCCTGGTTGTATTTACAAGATTATCTGTGTTTTCCTTATATGCTTGTTTTCTCTCAATTCCCAGAAGTATTTGATTGAGTTTCTCCACCTCTGTTTTTGGAATTTCAAAGGAAAAATTAAGGTTGTATGGATTTCCCTTTGGCTTATAGCGTGTTATTCTGCACTTCAATAATTTCAACCATTTGGGCGGATTCTCATGCCAAAGCTCTTTATATTTCTTTTTTCGGATTCTTTTATTCATATCTGTCCCTTTCCTGAAGCGGGGTACAAATCGTCCTCCACTTGTTTTGCTTTACCACTTCTAGCTCTCTTTATAATCTGCAGCCTGGTCAGATCATACTCCAATAGTAGTTTTCGATCCTTCTCTTTACTAAGCTCTACATCCACCGGTCCGATCCGGTATTTTCCCGCTACTTTTCGGCCTTCCATGGCTGCAAGATATAGACTGTCAACCGTCCTTCCAAGAAACTTTGAGGCTTCTTGTATTGATATTGATGGTTCAACTACTTCTCCCTCTATTGTTGTAATCTCATACAGCTTTTTTCTTGCGCTCATAGCCAGTTTCTCCCGAAGATCTTCCGGAACTGTTCCCTGCTACCAATCTGGCTCTCAAAAGCTTCCTGTCCCTGTCTGTGAAGTTCATCCATTACCGCTTTATCCCTATGCACAGCATGTTTACCTGTCGCATGGCATTCCAGGCACAAATATACTTTTAATCCATATTTCTCTGATAGTGTCCGATTCGGACCACCAAATATGTGATGTTCTTGAGTCTGGCCACACCTGCTGCACATGTAACATCTTCCTTTTCGGCTTCCGAGAATGCTGGCCGGATGGGACATCCTTTTTTTCTTCGTTTCTTCTTTTGGAAATTTAAGTCCGTTCATATTTTTCCTTCTTTCATCTTGTCCGAGTCGGACATTAACTAAATGGCAGTTCCTCTTCAATTCCATCCGGGATATTCATGAAACCATCAGGTCCCACATCTGGTGATTGTTGTGGAACATTCTGCTGACTGCTGCCAGATCCAGAGCCTTTGCTTTCTGCAAATTCCTGTTCTTCTACAACAACCTCTGTCGTATAAACTTTCTGTCCATCACGGTTGGTATAACTTCCGGTCTGAATACGACCTGCGATTGTAATCTTCAATCCTTTTCGGAAGTATTTCTCCACGAACTCGGCAGATCTGCCAAATACTACACAAGGAATGAAGTCTGCTGTTGCATCTCCATCTTTTCTGATTTTTCTATCTACTGCCAGCGTGTATCTGGCAATTGCCAATGAATTTTCCCCTGAGGTGTATCTCACCTCTGGATCTCTTGTTAAACGTCCCATTAAAATTACTTTGTTCATCTCTTAGCTCTCTCCTTCCATATTGCGTTCGCCTCCTCTTTGCATCCTCTTTCCATGTAATAATCGTACAGGAACTCTTTCTGCGCTTTTGTGTACTCTCTGACCGAATTCTTTGTCGGATAAGCAATTCCCTGGCTCGGATTGTGTAAGAGAACCCACCCTCTTTCGACGAGCCAGTCTCCTGCTCCAATCAGACCAACATTACATTTTGTCTGCAAGTCAATATCTCCGTCCATTGCTTCCTCCGGGAATTTTTCGTTCATATAATTCTGCGCCCAATCCTGATGCGCTCCCCATTCCACTCCATGAAAAGTTCCGTTCGGTTCTAACCATCCATAGTCCTCTGTGATGTGATCTTCTTTATCCATCATTCGTGCCATGAAACTGTCGAGCGCATCCTGCTGTCTATCCTCCGCAGTCTCTTCTCCAAGTTCCTTTCGTATTGCTCTTTGTGTGCTTTCCGACATGTGGCCCATTGCTACGTCCCATCGTTCGACCATGCGCCGCAGGTTCTCCTCTGCTTTCTTCCGCCTTTCGATTTCTTTCCAGATGTTCATGCTCCGTGGCATCTGTTCTTCTTCTCCCGGTTCGTATATTCCGAGATGATATGTACCTGCTGTCGTACTTCCCTTCAGAGCGGCGCGGCCGAGCAGAATGTCCTCTGCATATCTTCTGATCTGTGCCTCCGGTGTATCTGTTCCGGTCATGCTGTCCATCAGAATTTTCATTACAGTCTCATAGCTTTTCTCGCCTGTGTAAAACCACTCCCTTGTAATCTCTGTAATAAATTCTCCATTAATATCAAATACCAAATTACCCTCTTTCATTTTTCTTTCCTTTCATATTTCTCTCATTCAATTCCACACCTTTCACGATTTCAAGTGCTTCTGTAAGATTAATCATTTGAACATGTTCTTTCCCTTGTTCATCAAACTCATAATAATCACTCGCTTTATCTAACTGCTTCACAACCTTGCCCACATCAAAAGCTGTCGGCTGGCTGTCAATTAATTCGCACAAAGCATTAGCTTTCTCAGGTATATACCCATTCCTTATTGTCATCGCTGCTACCTGCTTTTTAAACAGCTCAGCATCAATCAGTCTCATATTCTTCACACTCACCGTTCTTTCCAGTCAGGCTGCCATTTTCTGCAGCTGTAATCATCTTCTACCAGTATGCTCTTCCGATCACACAGCCCATTATCATTATCCTTGCAAGTCTTATATGTTCTATTTTCCTGTTCTCTGGCCTTACGTCTCATTTCTGCCCTGTTCATTTGCTTTCCCTCTGTACTTCCTTTAAGAATTCAACCAATTCGCTTTCACTATTTGGGAATTTATTGTATCTTCCATGCTGTGTCCATTTAGGTATTCCTGATTTTCTTTCCGGTTCAGGTCCTCCGATCAAATGCATGTAATATGATTCTGTATAATCTGATACCCACTGGCTATGAACAGTATCCCGACCATATTCTTCTGCAATAAGTCTTGCACCATTTGCAAAATCATATTTGTAGTATCTGACGCCAATATGTTCATCTGTATACCAAAGACCCCAATCCTTATAATTTCTCAGCCATTCTTTTCTCTGATCATTATTTCTCATCACCGGAAGTGGCAACTGCTCCATGACGCTCTTTCCGTCATCTATATTTTCATCATCCAGACAATCTCTCACCAGATTCTTGATCATTCTGAGCCCACCGGCAATGAGCTGATATTTCAATATCGTTTTTCCCGGAATTCCCTGATCAGCCACTGAAAGATAGTTTTTCAACTCTTCTTCGGCATCTTGCAGAATATCATCCATTGCAATCATTGATGGAACCGGAATATCTTTAAGCTCCGGTGGCCAAGCTTCCGGTATCAGTTCTATTATCTGCTGCTTTTCGTCCACTATTTTCTTGTTTTCCGCTGCGTTTTCGCAGCGTTCGCAGTTGTCCGAATCGGACATATCTGATTCTTCAATAACAGAATCTTCCGGTACTATCCGTTTTTGATATTCTGCTGCCATGCGTTCTCTTGATACGTAGCAGACTTTTTCGCCCTGTTCATCGTAAAATACGAAATCATCTTCCTTTGGTCTTTGCACTGCAGCGAATTCCGTTCCCATTACTCTGAAACGCCTTGTATTACCTGGTCCCATGCCTTTATATGCATTTTCCAGGAATACATTTATCATCCTTGCTATGTCCGGCAGAAATACTTCATTTGCATCATAGTATGGACATTCTTTTTGTGGTTCTGGCATAGGTGCAAGCTTCACCGCTTTTTGTTTCTTTCCATACTTCTCTATCAGCGTTTCAGCCAACTGCTGCCATGTAATCAACTTTTCATCCCCACTACCAGGATTAAACAGGATTCCATTTGATTTTCCCTGATAATTCAAATATCCATTTCTAATCCGCACATCATTGTATATAATGCTGAGCATATAAATGGACATGTTCTTATCCCTCTTCTGGATTCGTTCTGTTGTTGATTTCTTTAAGCTTTCAAAGAATCGTTCGATCTGAATGTCAACATCAATTACCGTTCCATCTTCCGGCGGTCTTCTTCGTCCAATTACTTCATCAAGTGTCAGCTGTCCAGGAATCTGACGTCCTACTTCCTGTTTTTCTTTCAAAGCTTTAACCTCTGGTAGCGTAATTGTTTCATTCTTTTTGTACAACCCCAGAGCCTCATCCTGGTGTTTTTCATCCAGATCTGTCAGTTCCCTTGCCACAGATATATTGATGTTTCCATTTCGAAACTCTTGCATGAACTCCTGACTTAATTTTTTCTGGATTGCATGATATCTTTCTAACTGTGTCCCCGATGTTCCAAGAGTTGCCTGTACCATGCTTCTGGTTGTTCCCTGCAGGTCAACCAGATCACGAAGCTCCTTAATTACCTCTTCTGTGATAAGCGCCTCCTGCATTTTCTCCCAGTCACTTTTTTCACGGAACCGGTTCGCCTGGATGATTCCCAGCTTATTGATCAGCTGTTCCACTTTTCCATCTTTATCTTCTGGGAACTTTTCTGTATTCAGATTCACTTTGGTATATTTACAGTTAATCTTCCGGAACTCTTCATGCCCCTCTTCCACCAGCATCCTGCAGCACATTGTCCTACAGTGCCCTGATATGATCCTGTCTTTACCATCCACGTCCTCAATCAGAACGTCCTGCATAACCCCGAATAAAAGAATTGAGTTCTTCAATCCCTGCAGTTTCTCCGGATCTGTGGAATAGAAATTATCTTTCGACGGCTCCAGTTCAAACACATCCCGATACACTGTATCACTGATATTCTCAGTCTCCGTGGACTTTTTACGATTATTTACCATGTCGGCCAGATTGAATGCCATCAGGCTTCCCTCCCTTCCGTCCATTTGTCCATCATAACTCCTGCTGCCACCAGATACTCTTTCACCAGGCATTCATAATCTTTTGCGGCTAAAGAACGCGCGGAATACAAAGGGATAGGTTTTCTTGCATAAGTACTCTCTGATACTTTTCTGGAATATCTTATCTTCGTCTTAAGCATTGGATATCCTGCTGCCTCTATCATTTCTGTTCCCTGTGCCTGTGCAAGGTTGTTTTTGTCATATTTTGTGATAAAGACCCAGTAATTTTTCAATTCTGGGTTCAGTTCCTCTTTTGTATAACCAATCTGATTCACCAATTCCGGAAGCCCTTCCGTTGTGTTATCATCAATTTCTACCGGAATCAAAACATCATCACAGGCTGTCAGAGCATTGATCGTTGATACGTTGATATCCGGTGCATTGTCAATTATGCAGAAATCATACTGATCAGCCACACATGCCAGTGCATTTTTTATCCTATACTGCTGCGGTCGTGTCTGATCGAACATTACTTCCTGGTTAGCCATCAAAAGACGCATATTTGCCGGCAATACATCCATGTTATGGAATTCCGTATGTCTGATCAGTTTTTTCATCCAGTCTTCCGGGTGTCTTGCGGTCATGATCCGATCTATTCCTTCTCCATCCTGTGTTCTGCAGTTCAATCCTCTCGATGCATCTCCCTGCTTATCGTTATCCACAATAAGCACTTTATTCCCCTGGCTTGCCAGAATATAGGCAACACTATTGGTGGTAACGGTCTTGGCCACGCCACCCTTTAAATTAATCACTGCAATTGTTCTCATACTCTTCCTCTTTTCTTTTTATTTTTTCTTATGTGCCCTATTTCTCAATTTTCTGTCTGCTCTTTCCATCCAATCAGGCTTCCCACCTTCCGGTTCATTATCAAAATAGATTTCTCCATCATCATCTCTGTAATAGTGAAAATGCATACCTGCTTTTGTTATTGTTCCAAGATATGTCATTGCCCTTGGATCCTGTTCTGTGCGCAGACTCCATCCTTTTCCCCACAATTCTTTAGTTTCCACGTTTTATCATCTCCTCCTGGAGCCATTGCGAATATGAATGTACTCCGGCCAACGAAGAAACTTTCAATTTCAACCGGTTAATTACTTCATACACCTTTTTCCATTCATCTGCATTTTTGATATCTTTTCCCTTTGTATCTTTAAAGGCATCTGCTGCCAGATCTGAGATTCTCAATACTCTGGATGTCACGAAGGTATCTCTGGTATATATGCAAATCTCACATGTAGAACGAAATCTCGAAAGGGCTTCTATAAGTGCCTGTAAGTTACACTGATGATATGTACTACTACTATTTCCGAAACCTTCTCTGGTCTCAGTCCTGCCAGCGTACACGGCTTCTATTACATATCCGTATCTGCGCCGAACTCTTGCCTGGCACTGTTTATCTGTTTCCAGATAAATATTGACTTTCACAGCTTGATTCCCCCTTTCTTTAAATTCGTCTGTTCAATCTGATCAATGTGTAATGGCGGTAATTGTACCCAGTTACCGGATTTTTCCCCTCAAAGAGCTCTGCTATGTAGTAGCCTTTCTTAGGCTTCACTTTCTTAGGCCAACGTTTCAGCTCCTCTGGCTTTGGCTCTGGAAGCGGCATGTTCCTGGAATGGCTGTAGTTTGCTTCACTAAGTCTGGGCTTTGCCAGGGTTCCGTCTTTTTTCTTTTCCCTGGTTTTCTCATCCTTGGTGATGTAATCAGCCAGCTTCTGGAAATCCTCTTCCGGGCACTTACTCTTCCTGATCTGAGTTACATATACTCCACCATAGGGCCAAGCCCTTTCAACAAGACTTGCCGTATTTCCAATATCGTTGATAATACAATGTATATGCCAGGCTCCCTTCGTCCCCCGCTCAATGTTCCGGATCCAGAAGAGCACCCTGCCTTTTTTCCTGTAAATCTTTCTTAGCTTGTCCATCATTTTCAAAAACTGCTTCTTGGCAGTGTCCATATCTGGAGGTCTGTTCTCTGGCTTGTATGTAAATGTCACCCACAGATCACCTGGTGAAAAATATTCCATCAGTCTGAGTCTTGCCCTCTTGGATTTATTCCAGGCGTTTACTCTCTGAACATCTTCAGGAGTGAGCTTTCTCTTAGGCAGTCTCTCCTTCCCCTTAGCTCCATACTTGCCATCATGATTCTCTTCCACATACAGGATATCCTTCTTCTGCAGATACCAGGTTTTACGCTTTGTTTTCATACCAAAAGGCTCCTAAGTTTAATATCTTAATCGAGTACTAAACAGGGGAATTTCACCCCTGATTTTTCTTACATTCTTGACTTTTTAGTGGCCCAATGATATTATGTAATTGGTTGATTACATATGGACCTGAGTCGATGCGCCCCTTGCATCGGCTCTTTTCTTTAGTTTACATAACTTTCTTTTTTCTGATCTGTTCCAGCTCTTTTTCAACATCTTTTCCGCTGTATTCTGTCAGAAGCTTTCCAGAGATGTTATAAGTCCACTTGGTGGACATCTTAATCGCTATTCCAATCGGCAGTTTTCCCTGCTGCATCGCAACACGTACAAACTGCGGGGACGTGTTGAGAATTGCAGCAGCTTCAGTTGTCAATATTTTTCCTGTGTTCATTTTTCGCATCCTGCTTTCTTATTATTCCATTGATAAATCCGTAATCGGTACATTTGAAATAACCTCTGATTGATCCTGCTGCCCCCATGTGATTTCGATTGTCATATGAATGCTCTTTCTGGTGTTTTTCACCTGTCTCTCCATTTTTCTAATGAGTTTGCTCAAGAAGCCATCCTGCAGTGCTATCTCATGAGGTATTTTGCATACGATTTTTATATGTTCCATCTTTACACCATCCTTTTCTTCCCATCACTTTTAACCAGCAGCTTTCGCTATAGCCAAAACTAATGCGATTATTGAAATTACTAATGAAATTGTTTGTAGCTTCATTCCAGGCTGTTTCTGAAGCTATAAAAAATCTTCGTAGCTAATTTTGACTAATTCACCAACTTTTGTGTCCTGTGCGATTTTTCTTTTTACATAATCTAAAATCGCATAGGATTGCTCTACAGATATTTCTTTTTTATGGAACATCTCAATTATTGCTTCACATATTTCATAGTTCTGTTTTTCTGCAAGCATAAATCCCATCTCATACCTCGCTTCCCTGTTACTTTTCCAATTACATTGACTTTTTATTTCTTTTCTCCTATTCTTTAGGTACAGGGCACTGGCATGCCCGAGTATTATGAAAGGAATTCTTTATATGACAATTCACGAAGTCATTGATCTGTTCAGTCACGAAATGATCAACGAAATCTATCACTCCTCCGCTGACGAACTTTCCAAGGATGAACTTGTCAATGCAGTACATGAAGTTGCTTCTACTGTCTTGAAAACTTATGAAGCGCAAACCAAGAGATAAGCAGCATGGCAGTTATTCTTATTGCAGTAAGGGTAACTGCCATTTTGGTTATTGCTTCTTTTTCTTCTCTGACAAGCTTTTGCGTCTGCTTCCAGATTCTGTCATCGTGATATCTTACAAATCCTTCAAGTGCAAATCTCCTGTCTCGGTCACTTTCCATCTTTTCACCTCGCTTCTGTTATCCTGCTTTCTGGGTTTCTACTTCCATTGCATCTCTGGCTCTCAGGAGTTCTGAGTTATTCTCCATCAACTTAAGACTTACAATATCCATCTGTTTCAGATTCTGTACGATTACTGTGATACGCTCTTTCTTTTCTTTGGTCATATTTTTCGCCTACCTTTCTGTCAAACTTGACTTTCTTTTTATTCTCTCCTATTCTTTAGGTACAGGGCACTGGCATGCCTGAGTATTATGAAAGGAGCAAGCTACCATGGATAAAAAACAAGCGCTTAAATCTATAGAACACTTTACTGAAGCTTCTCTTTCTGCCGTCTATGATGGCAACGCACCTGCTACCAAGTCTGATCTTCAAAAACTCAGATCCGACATTGCGCAACTAGCTAAAGAACTCTTGGATGCTTTTTCCAAGTAGTGTCTTTCCCCTGTTCTTTGGAGCAGGGGTAATTTCTATCATGCCAAGTGCTTCCAGACTTTTATAGCTATCTACAATTTGCATCTGAGCTACTCTCATATTTCCCAAGATCTTATCCATTTCAAATCCATCTACCTCAAATTTCTTTTCAATACTCCCATCTGCTGAATATTTGAATTTAATTTCTGTCAGAGTACTAAGCTGTCCTGCAAGATCTATTATTTTATTTTTCTTTTCTTCAATGTTCTCTAATGTTTTCTCTATTTCTCTGACATCTTTGATTTCTCCTGCATTAATTCTAAATCCAAATAATTTCATTTCTTTCTCACCTCGCTTTCTTTTTCGTTTGAATACAGTATAGTTGCTTCTTTATCCAGCTTTCTTTCCATCATCTTTTATACTCATAACCGCTTCCAACATCATCCCGAACACAGTTCGCTGACTTCCTTCATCCAAATAAGGAGCCATTTTAATAATGTTGTCTAAAGGATTATCTGTCATGTTGATTTCTGGGATTGTTTTAACTTTCATTCTCTCGCCTCTCTTTCTCATGTTGGTTATAAATGTAGCATTGACTTTTTTCTCTTTTTTCTTATTCTTAGATTATTAGGTACTGGCATGCCTAAATCTTACCTAAGGAGGTTTTTATGAAATTCATTACTAAATCTGCATCTTCCTTCTACTCTTCCTTTTCGTTTAAATATCAAAAGCCTGCAATCTGTCCGCATTGTGGTTTTGGAACTGACGCTATTGTGAAAGAAAATAATTATTATTCTTTCAATGATGGCCGTTTGCTCACATCTGTTTGTGAATGCACTGCCTGTCATAAATTTTTCTTTTTCGCCTGCGAAAACCCTGGAACAAATACAGATGATGCTCCAATGGTCTGTATGTATCCTTCTACTCAAATTGAGCCATACAAAAACGAAAATTTAGCCGCTATATCAGAACGTTTTATTGACATGTACAACCAGGCATTGCAAGCTGAATACAATCAAAATTTCGAATTAGCTGCTATAGGTTTCCGTTCCTCGCTTGAAATTTTGGTAAAAGATTATGCAATACAAGAACTTGGAGAACCCGCTGAAACCGTTGCTAAACAATCCCTTTGTAACGCTATTGCTACATACCTTCAGCAAGCAGATCTTGTTAATACTGCCGATGTTGTCCGTATCCTTGGCAATGATTACACTCATTACAAAAGAAAATACCCAGAGCATGATTTTGTGCTTCTAAAAAAATATATGGAGATCTTCTTATCTCAAATAGAAGTCAAATACATGATCAAACATCCGCCGGTTGCTCGTTCTTAGTTGTATGCGAATCTCTTTCAGCTAACAATTGACCTTCCAGGCTCCAATACTGTACAACCTGTCTGGATAGATCATCCAGTGTTCCTTTCCCTCTATTACTTTTTGTTTCAATTACTTGTATAACTCTTGCACTGTCAGTGCCATTTGGTCTGACAGTGCTTTTTTTACCTTCCATGTCTTCTCACCTCGCTTTCATTTGTTCCTTACATAGACATGATAGTGCATTAAATGGTTTTTGTCAATATTTATTTGTCTATTTAATGAACTTTTTTATTGACTTTGTAATCAGAGGGTGCTATATTGGATTCATAAGAAAGGAGGAAATAATGATGACGCAAGGCGAACGTGTCAAAAAGGTTCGGAAAGCCCGTCAACTTACTCTCGAAAAATTCGGTGAGCAAATTGGTTTAAAAAAGAACACTATGAGCGCAATCGAAACTGGCCGCAATAGTTTGACTGAAGCTAACGTACTCTCCATCTGTCGGGAGTTTGGTGTAAATGAAGTTTGGCTCCGAACTGGGGAAGGCGGGGATGACAATATGTTCACTAAGATGGATGAGGATGACCGCTATTCCATTAATCTTGGAAAGCTCAGTAAAACAGAAAACCAAATGGCAAGAAATATGCTGAATGCTATTGCAGAAGCTTCTCCAGAGAAGTTAAAACATATCGAAGAATTTATGAAAGCTTGCCTGGGCATAGAATAAGAAAAGAGCCAACCTCAATGGTCGGCCCCTATCATGGTAATTATTATTAAGTAGATCCGCCTCAGAACGGATTCTTCTTTAATCAAGTTTACCAACTCAATTATTTTGCCCTTGTACTCTTCTTTATCATTCTTCATCATATGTATAACCCCTCCGTTCTCGTTTGTTCGAACGTTTGTTTGTTTTTAATATACACCATTTATATTTGAAGTGCAATATATTTCACAAACATTTGTTCGTTCAGCATTATCTTTTATACTTATTATACGATAAACAGAGGGATTAATTTGCTTCGGCGTTTTAATAAAATCTAACCCTAAGGAGGTGGTCGATTGTCTCGTCCTATAACCAAAGAGGATGTTATCCAAAACAAAAAGAAGGCCATAAGATCCATGAACAACATACTTGAAGCGTTAATCAATGATTCCTCTAATAAACATTTGAAGAAAGCTGATTTAATTTCTTATTGGCTGCAGAGCTATGCCGAGTTCATCCGTTTTGAGGAAAAATTTAATCCATCAAAACTATTGGCGTATACACGTGGCGATATTATTCGTGTTAATTTTGGTTTTCGCGTGGGTGCCGAATTAGGGGGCTTGCACTATGCTGTTGTATTGGATAAAAAAAATCCTCATAATGCTAATACTCTCATGGTTGTCCCTTTATCTTCCATTAAGCCAAATAAGGCAGTTCATGAGCGTGATTTGTCACTTGGTACTGAATTTTATAGCCTTGTATCTACTAGATTTGGCCGACAACTGATTGATGCCAAAACCAAATTAAGCGAATTTCGTTCACTCTATGAGGTTTTTGCAAAAATACCAGAGTCTCAACAAACGGCAGAAGTAACAAATGCTTTGAATAATCTCACAGAGCAAATAGGAGAGCTTGAAAAGACAATCTTTTTGCTAGAAAGAGATAAATTTGAAATTGAAAATATGAAAACAGGAAGTATTGCGAAAATTGAGCAAATCACTGCAATTAGCAAAATGCGTATTTATACTCCCAAAAAGGCGGCTGATTTCTTATCCGGTATCCGTCTTTCAGCGAACACAATGTCTCGCATTAATAAAAAAATAAAAGAATTTTATATTTTTGATGAATAAGTCTTGACTATGAGGCATATACTGAATTATAATAACTTCACAAAACAATTGTTTTGTATAATTGCGCCTACAGGGCATTAATAGAAGATTGAAGTTATTATTGTGAAGACCTCGTAGAAATACGGGGTCTTTTACGTTATAAACAAAACCGCCTCAGTGTTACCTGCGCCAGAGTGGCACATTTTTTGAAAGGATGTGATTATCATGCTCCAGGCCTCATTACGTGAAAGCAAACTTCTGTTGAATAATCATGTTGATGCTCCTGAGTACTGGCATAATAAAATCGAGGAAATAGAGCCTGATGAAGTCGATCTAATGTTATTAGATGAAATCCGTAAGAATCCTGAGTGTCACGAATTTGTTTCTCAGGAAGAGCTGATGAAAGAACTTGAAATGAACTAAATAAAAATCGCCCCAGTGTTACCAGCACCAGAGCGATCTGTTGAATAATTTGCAGTGTAAAGAAAACTGCTATAATCATTCCATAGCAAGATTATTATAGCACTTTTCTTTACACCTGCAAAGGTGTATTTTTTATACTCTTTTTTAGAAGAAAGGTGATGTTATGAAACTTCCAAATGGATTCGGATCTATATATAAACTATCTGGCAAACGACGGCGGCCATGGGTAGCTGCAAAAACCTTCGGATGGCAATTTGATGAGGAGGGACAACGAATCAAACAGAAGAGGCAAGTAATCGGATATTTTGCTACCCGGCAGGAAGCTATGACCGCCCTGGTACAATACAATGAAAATCCTTACGATCTGGATTCTAATAAAATAACTTTTTCTGAAGTATACGAAAAATGGTCGGACAAGTATTTTCCAACTCTGGGTAATCCCTCCAGTATCCGAACAATCACTGCGTCCTACAAGTACTGTTCTTCCCTTTATGATATGCGAATGAAAGATATCCGAGTCGAGCATCTGGAGGGAGCTATCAAGGATGCTGATGTTGGATCCAGCACCAAAGGACGAATGAAGAGCCTCTTTAATCTCATGTACAAATGGGCTATGAAACATGATCTTGTGGATAAAAACTATGCTGCTTTATGCGATGGTGTGAAACGAGAACGTCCGAAGATCGTCCGCATTCCTTTCTCTGATCAGGAAATTACAGCTCTTATAGAGCATCCTGAAATACCATTTGCAGATATGATCCTGATCGGGATTTATTCCGGCTGGCGTCCTCAGGAGCTGGCAGTTCTGAAAATTGCAGATGTGGATCTGGATAACATGACATATACTGGCGGACTGAAAACCGATGCTGGCCGTAACCGTCTAGTTCCAATTCATCCACTGGTTGCTGATCTAGTTCGTAAAAATTACGAAAATGCAGTTAATATGGGAAGCGATTATCTTTTCAATGATCCAGACGGCCAACAAGGCACTCACCTTACATATGATAAATATCGCGGACGCTTCAAAAAAGTCATGTCCAGGCTTGGAATGGATCACAAACCTCATGACACCCGACATACTTTTATTACAAAAGCCAAAGATGTGGATATGAATGAATACATTTTGAAAATGATCGTTGGGCATGAAATCGCTGATATCACAGAAAAAGTTTATACCCACCGTACTGTGGAAGATTTGAAAAGAGAAATGGAAAAGATAACAAAATGATTAGCAGCAGGCATTGTCCTGCTGTTTTTTCGCGGTAAAATTGTTAGCTACGTGTTAGCTACGTCTGTTAGCTACTTGTTAGCTACTTGTTAGCTACCGTCATTTTTTCATGTGTTTTCATACTGTTTTGAGCAAATTTCCGAAAACTAAAAAAATGCCGTAAACTCTTGAGTTTACGGCATTTTCAACGCTTTTACACTTTATGGAATTAGAACTTACCAGCCTTAGCAGCTTCCTCAACAGAAACAGCTACAGCAACAGTAGCACCAACCATCGGGTTGTTACCCATTCCGATAAGACCCATCATCTCAACGTGAGCCGGTACGGAAGAGGATCCAGCGAACTGTGCATCAGAGTGCATACGTCCCATAGTATCTGTCATACCGTAGGAAGCAGGACCTGCTGCCATGTTGTCTGGGTGAAGAGTACGTCCTGTACCACCGCCGGAAGCAACGGAGAAGTATTTTTTACCCTGCTCGATACATTCTTTCTTGTATGTACCTGCAACCGGATGCTGGAAACGAGTCGGGTTAGTGGAGTTACCAGTGATGGAAACACCAACGTTCTCGTGATGCATGATAGCAACACCTTCCTGAACATCATCTGCACCGTAGCATTTTACAGTAGCACGAAGTCCGTTTGAATATGGCTTCTCATAGATTACGTTTAATTTAGCTTCTTTGTAATCGTATTTTGTCTCAACAAATGTGAATCCGTTGATACGGGAAATGATCTGGGCAGCATCTTTTCCAAGTCCGTTCAGGATAACACGTAATGGTTTCTGACGTACTTTGTTTGCTTTCTCAGCGATACCGATAGCACCCTCAGCAGCTGCGAAAGACTCATGTCCTGCTAAGAAACAGAAGCACTCGGTCTCTCCCTCAAGGAGCATTTTACCAAGATTTCCATGTCCAAGACCTACTTTTCTGTGGTCAGCAACAGATCCAGGAATACAGAAAGCCTGAAGTCCTTCTCCGATAGCTGCAGCAGCGTCAGCAGCTCTCTTGCAGCCTTTCTTGATCGCGATTGCAGCACCTACTGTGTAAGCCCATGCAGCATTCTCAAAGCAGATCGGCTGAATTTTCTTAACCTGGTCATATACATCAAGACCAGCGTCTTTTGTGATTTTCTCAGCTTCTTCGATAGAGCTGATTCCATAGCTATTTAATACAGAATTGATCTGAGCAATTCTTCTCTCATATCCTTCAAATAATGCCATTTCTGTTCGTCTCCTTTCGCTTGTGGCTTACTCTTTTCTTGGGTCAATAATCTTAACAGCATCAGCTACACGGCCATACTGACCTTTTGCCTTCTCCCATGCAGTGTTAGGATCATCACCTTTTTTGATAAAGTCAGTCATTTTTCCAAGAGAAACGAACTGATATCCGATTACTTCGTTGTCTTCGTCAAGAGCAATACCTGTTACATAGCCCTCTGCCATTTCCAGGTAACGAACTCCTTTTTCCTTGGTAGCGTACATTGTACCAACCTGGGAACGAAGGCCTTTACCAAGGTCCTCAAGACCTGCACCAACAGCAAGACCGTCATCAGAGAAAGCACTCTGAGTACGTCCGTAAACGATCTGAAGGAACAGTTCTCTCATTGCTGTATTGATTGCATCACAGACAAGGTCTGTATTTAATGCTTCAAGAATTGTCTTACCCTGAAGAACCTCTGCTGCCATAGCTGCAGAATGTGTCATACCGGAGCATCCGATTGTCTCAATAAGGGCTTCCTCGATTACACCATTCTTAACATTTAAGGACAGTTTACAGGCACCCTGCTGAGGAGCACACCAGCCTACACCATGTGTAAAACCAGAGATATCTTCAATTTTCTTTGCATGGACCCACTGGCCTTCTTCCGGGATCGGAGCTGGCTCATGTTTTGCACCCTTAGCTACTGGGCACATGTTTTCAACTTCAGTAGTGTAAATCATTTTAAGACTCCTTTCAGTGTTGATTACTTAATCGTTGTTAAAGACCTAACAACCTAGTGTTATTTTCTCACAAAATTCTTCATTCGTCTAGTCATATTTTGCAAAATTTACGAAAAAATTGTCGGTACCATTTATTGGACTTGTCTTGTAGAAATTTTATTTTCATGATAAACTACATAAGAACATTCCGATCACAGCTGCTGCCCGGAACTTTCATAGCCAAAAGTATCCAGCAATACTCTATATTCAGAACAGGAGGACTTACATAGATATGTCATTGCAAACTTCAACTTCTTTTATGCCCGAAAAACTGAGAATCCTAAGCGGAAGTGCCCTGAAGATGCTGGCTATGGCGATTATGCTGATCGACCATACCGCTTCTTTCCTTCTGCGTCACTACCCGCCAGCCATTGCGCCCTGGTTTCAAATAGGCAGCACCACTTATTCCCTATACCGGGTAATGCGTGACGTGGGGCGTGCAGCTTTCCCTATTTTCTGTTTCCTGCTTGTGGAAGGGTTTCTTCACACCCACAACCGCTTTAAATATGGAAGAAATCTTCTGATTTTCGCCTGTATTTCAGAAATTCCATGGAATTTTGCACAAAATGGCACTCTGCTGTATCCAGATAAGCAGAACGTTTTTTTCACCTTATTTCTGGGATATCTTGCATTCTGCCTGGTCGAACACTTTGAAAAAAATGCTTCCATGCAGCTTGTCTGCATGTTGTTGCTTCTTGCAGTCTCCTATTTTCTCAAAGCAGATTACGGATATAAAGGCTTTGTATTTCTCCTGATCATGTACTGGCTGCATCAGCACAAACCTGCACAGGCAGTTATTGGAAGCTACTGGCTGATCTATGAATGGAAGGCTTGCTTTGCTTTTATTCCTTTGAATATGTACAATGAAAAACGGGGATTTATTCAGGGGAAATGGGTAAAATATCTCTTCTATGCTTTTTATCCGGTACATATTGCTATACTGACCGTAATCCGCAAGATGTGGTTTGGAATTTAGAACAGCTATGATATAAAAATTATTTATGGACATGTCCAGAAAAAACGGCTTGACAGAATTCATTTTCTGCCAAGCCATTTTATTATACTAGAGCCTGTTTGAAAAATCATTCCCGCAATCTGCACGCCCCACTTTGCGGGAGATTTCACCCGAATTCGGTTGCCGTAGCCCGCTACGGCGCCCTCATCCGGGCGAAATCTCCCACAAATTGTGACGCACATCTTGCAGAAAGCCTTTTTCAAACACGCTCTAGTTTAATTCTTTGTTACAATCTCGTCTTTATTCTTATAAATGCTGTTTGCCGGAACGCATCCACGTACTGGAGAAAGCGGATAAATGTTAGTGTTTCTTCCAATCACAGTTCCCGGATTCAGAACCGAACCACAGCCAACTTCTACATGATCTGCCAGCATGGCACCAAACTTCTTAAGTCCTGTCTCAATCTTCTCCTCGCCGTCTTTTACAACAACCAGTTTCTTGTCTGACTTTACATTGGAGCAGATGGAACCTGCACCCATATGGGATTTGTAACCCAGTACAGCGTCTCCTACATAATTGTAATGGGGAACCTGCACATTGTTAAAAAGGACTACATTCTTAAGCTCTGTGGAGTTTCCCACTACACAGCCCTCTCCTACAAGAGCTTTGCCGCGGATAAATGCACAGTGGCGCACTTCTGTATTCTTGCCGATGATGGCTGGTCCGTTAATGCAGGCGGTAGGTGCAACCTTGGCAGATTTCGCAATCCAGATATTCCCCTCCAGATAGTCATATTCATCTGGATCCAATGTTTTTCCCAATTTCACAATGAAATCACCAATCTCCGGAAGAACTTCCCACGGATAGGTTTTCCCCTGGAAAAGCTCTCCTGCGATGGTCTGGGTCATATCCAGCATGTTTGCGATGGTAAAATCTTTTAACATAATACATCCTCCTCATATAAATCTAATTTAATGAATGATTTCCTTTATTCCCAAATCTGTATCAGAGCGTGTTCTGCCTTTTTTTCATAGCAGTTTCCCGCTCCGGCTTCTTATAAAACTGCGCAGCTGCATCAAAAAACTGCCTCAGCGCATACTGAAAATGACTGTCCTCCACCTGTTTGGTACGAATCCTTACAAAGTGCTCCAGCTTATCCATATATTCCTGCTCTGTAATAGATCCCTCTGCTACATAGGTAAGTCCCTTCTCCCAGCTGGCAGTCAGTTCCGGGTTCAGAAGCTGACGGATAGAACAGTTTACCACATCATAAATCATTTCCCCCTGAAGGGTAGGTGTGATCACCTGGGTTTTCTTATTCAGAGACAGATATCTGATATTAAACAGCTTCTTCAAAATCTCTGCTCTGGTGGCGCTGGTACCAATTCCGCTTCCCTTGATCTGTGAACGAAGATCCTCATCCTCGATCAGCTGGCCTGCATTCTCCATTGCCAGGATCATAGAACCGGAATTGTATCGTTTCGGTGGAGATGTCTCTCCTTCCTTGATACCAAGACCATTTATGTTTAGTATATCACCCTTTTTCAGTTTCTGCAATGCAGCTAACAAAGCTTCGTCGCAGGAAACCTCACCTTCTCCTTCACTTTCGGGAGTTTTTCCGGAAACTTCTGCCATACTCTTTTTTGCAAAAGAATTTGCAGCAATCTTCAGATACCCTTCACTAAGCAAAACTTTAAAAGAAGAAAAGAAAGATTCATTCTCCATTTTCGTCACAAGGCTTACCTTCTGATAAACAGCCGGTGGATAAAAAATGCTTAAAAATCGTCTCACAATCGTCTCATACACCCGCTGTGCTGTCAGAGAAAGTCCCTTTAGTGCGCCAAGTCCCTGGCCAGTAGGAATAATAGCATAATGGTCTGTAATCTGTTTGTCATTGGTGTAACGTGTCTTCGCGATATTTTTGTATGCGCCAAGCTCTAACGCACCTTGCGCAGCTTCCCCGGCCTGAGGATAATTCCGAAGCCCGGAAATATTCTTATAAATCTCCTTTGCCACAGCTGTCGATAAAACTCTGGCATCTGTTCTGGGATATGTGACCAGTTTCTTTTCATAAAGATCCTGCACAATGGAAAGAGTCTCATCCGGACTGATCTTGAACAGTTTGGAACAGACATTCTGAAGCTCTGCCAGATTAAACAGAAGAGGCGGATTCTTATTTTCCTTCTTTCGCTCAATCTTCTCCACCGTACATATAAGAGGCTGCTGTGTACTTAATTCACAGATCAGCTTCTGGGCATCTTCTTTTTTCTTAAAACCATTTTCTTTATATAAAACAGGGGACTGGAAATAGCGGCTGCCTTCTACAGCTCTCCACTCTCCTTCAAAGCTTTCTCCTTCAAGAGCAATGCTGCTCACAACTCTGTAAAAAGGTGTTTTCACAAATGCGCGGATTTCCCGCTCGCGGCGAACTACCATCCCAAGGACACAGGTCATAACCCGTCCAACGGAAATTGCCTGGTATTTGCCTCCAAGATAATTGGTTACGCTGTTTCCATAACGCAAAGTCAGTACACGTGAGAAATTAATTCCCATCAGATAATCTTCTTTTGCCCGAAGATAGGCGGCTGCGGCAAGGTTATCATATTCTGAGATGTCCTTTGCCTCACGGATTCCCCGAAGAATCTCTTCTTCAGTCTGGGAGTCGATCCACACACGCTTCTGCGTCCTGTCCTTCACTCCCGCCATCTGTGCTACCAGGCGGTAAATATATTCACCTTCACGCCCAGAGTCGGTACACACATAAATGGTATCAATATCAGGTCTGTTTAAAAGCCCTTTCACGATCTGGAACTGTTTTTCCACGCCAGGTATCACTTCGTATTTAAAATCATGCGGCAAAAAAGGCAGGGTATCTAAACTCCACCTTTTGTATTTCATATCATATTTCTCAGGATAGCTCATGGTGACCAGATGTCCCACACACCAGGTCACCACGCAAGTATCAGACTCGATATAGCCATCCCGTCTTTGTCCGCCAGATTTTAAAGCTTTCGCAAATTCCTGAGCCACGCTGGGCTTCTCTGCTATGTATAAAGCTTTTGACATATTATTTATCTGCGCTCATCTTTCTTAATGGCCATGCCAGTAAAAGAGCACCTCCCACCATATTTCCAATGGTTACGATCAGCATACTCTTCAGCATGAGACCAACGGAAAGGCCATCTACCAGACCAAGGCTTACTACAAAAATTCCCATGTTTGCAATGCAGTGCTCAAATCCGCTGAAAACGAATGCAGAGATACACATTACGATCATAAGGAATTTACCGGTTTCACTTTTCAGCTTAATTCCGCAGAGTACACCAAGACATACGAAGAAGTTACACAAAATTGCACGCATGAACATCTGTCCCATAGGGATCGTCAGCTTGTTGTTAATAAAGCCTGCGAAATAATCTGCTGAGCCGGATGCACCTGCTCCTACAAAAAGAAGTGCCATAATTGCACATCCAACGAAATTGCCAAGGTAGCTTACCAGCCATACCTTGCCTGCATCCCCCCAGGATACACTCTTGTCGAAGGCGCCGAATGCCATTACCATGTTATTACCGGTAAACAGCTCGCCGCCAACCAGGCTGATCAGAAGAACAGCAATGGAGAACACTACAGCTCCAAGAAACTTGCCCCAGGCAGGATCTGATCCTGAAAATACACTTCCTATAACATTGCTGTAAATAACTGCCACATCAATAAAGAAACCAGCCATTACAGCCCGAAGAAAGTACTTCAGGAAATTGCCGTTCAGCAGCCCGATTTTGTTTTTGGCTGCGTTTGAAAGTTTTTGCACATCTTCATAGTTCATAAAAAACACCTCCGTATTGTTTTTTACAATTATAACACTTTGATGTATTTTTCACAATAGAAGTTGATAATTTTTTATCAATTAGGAACTATTTCACAAAAACAAGATGTTTCTTTTGTAAATTAATTACCCGTCCAATCACAGCACAGGGAAGCGACAGAGAAGACAGTCGACTAATTGCCTTGCCCGCATCCTGAGAATCTATACTCAGGAGAAGCCCTCCGGAAGTCTGCGGGTCAAATACTATATCCTCACGGGCAGCAAGCTCTGCTTCATTTATGATGGTTTCACTTCTGCCTGTTTCATTTTCCACAGCTTCACACCTGGTCTTTTCCAGCCAGAAATTCTCACTGCTTTCCCCACTGTGATTCTTCCATGAAAACTCGCACTCTCCCCCTGCAAATTCCCGATTGCGGTATGCACCTACAGGAATAAATCCCATAGAAGCATAGTCAAGTGCTCCTTTCATAATCGGCAGGGAACCAAGAGAAATACAAAGGGTCTTCCCACTTCCCTTCGCCATTTCCAGGGCATGTCCGGCAAGACCAAAACCTGTTACATCCGTGCAGGCATGAATCTGCAGATCTGCCACTTTATCTCTGGCATACCTGTTCAAAGTCGCCATCACAGAAGCTGCATAGGCAGTCTCTTCCTCAGATGCCATCTCTCCTTTCACTGCAGTAGAAAGAATTCCGGTTCCAAGAGGCTTGGTAAGGATCAGAACATCTCCGGTCTCTGCTCCAATATTTTTCCACATTGAGGCAGGATTTACAAATCCGGTAACGCACAAGCCATATTTCGGCTCATCGTCCTGAATCGTGTGTCCTCCCGCAAGAGAAGCACCAGCCTCCATTACCTTGTCTGCACCTCCCCGCAGAATCTCGCCCAGAATCTCCGGATCAAGACAATTAGGAAAGGCTGCAATATTCAATGCCAGCTTAGGCTCTCCACCCATAGCATACACATCACTTAACGCATTTGCCGCTGCGATCTGTCCGAAAGTATAAGGATCGTCCACGATCGGTGTAAAAAAATCCACGGTCTGGATCATGGCCAGATCATCAGATATACGATATACAGCAGCATCGTCGGAAGATTCCGTTCCGACCAGTAAATTCGAATCATAAAACTTCGGCAGCTTACCCAGAACCTGGGCAAGGGTCCCCGGACCTACTTTCGCCGCTCAGCCAGATGTATGAGAATACTGGGTAAGGCGGATTCGCTCTCTGTCGCTCATGGACTCACCTCCTGTCAGTTCTAGAGCGTGTTTGAAAAAGGCTTTCTGCAAGATGTGCGTCACAATTTGTGGGAAATTTTGCCCGGATGAGGGCGCCGTAGCGGGCTACGGCAATCGAATTCGGGTGAAATCTCCCGCAAAGTGGGGCGTGCATATTGCGGGAATGATTTTTCAAACAGGCTCTAACGTGCTATCTATTTTAACATGAATCTCCCCTATCGTAAACGGTCAGTTTTTTATTTTAGTTGTTTATCTGCTACTATTCTTGAAAAAGGTGCAAGATGTACGTCACAATTTGCGGTAGATTTCACTCGAATTCGTCTGCCGTAACGGGCTACGGCAGACGAATTCGAGTGAAATCTACCACAAAGTGGGGCGTGCTGATTGCCGGCAATCCCAAAAAGGGAGAATGCCACCACATCCGGCAGCATTCTCCCTGCATTTATTCACTCTTCAATTTATTTCGCCTGGATATATCCCTGCGCCTTCAATGTCTCTGCGCAAAGAACAGCACCACCTGCAGCACCTCTTACAGTGTTGTGGGAAAGTCCAATGAACTTCCAATCGTAAACAGTATCCTCGCGAAGTCTTCCGATTGATACGCCCATTCCGTTCTCGAAGTTCACATCCTCTGTAACCTGTGGACGATTATCCTCCTCAAGATACTGAATGAACTGCTTCGGTGCGCTTGGAAGATTCAGTTCCTGAGGAACTCCCTTGAACTCTACAAGTGCTTTTACAAGCTGCTCTTTCGTAGGTTTCTTTCTGAATTTTACAAATGCAGCTGCAGTGTGTCCATTCAGAATCGGCACACGAACGCACTGACATGTGATAACAGGCTCTTTCGCCGGAACAATCACGCCGTCCTCAACTTTACCCCAGATACGAAGTGGCTCTTTCTCGCTCTTTTCTTCCTCGCCACCAATATATGGAATGATGTTATGCTCCATTTCCGGCCAGTCCTTAAATGTTTTTCCAGCTCCGGAAATTGCCTGATATGTAGTAGCAACTACTTCATATGGCTCAAATTCTTTCCATGCAGTAAGTGCAGGTGCATAGCTCTGAATAGAACAGTTTGGCTTAACAGCGATGAAACCTCTCTTTGTTCCCAGACGCTCTTTCTGATGTTTGATAACTTCGAAATGCTCTGGATTGATTTCCGGAATTACCATCGGCACATCAGGTGTCCATCTGTGAGCGCTGTTGTTGGAAACAACTGGTGTCTCAGTCTTGGCATATGCTTCCTCGATGGCTTTAATCTCGTCCTTGGACATATCTACAGCAGAGAATACAAAGTCAACAGTTGACGCAACCTTCTCTACCTCATTTACATTCATAACAACAAGCTTTTTCACTGCTTCCGGCATTGGAGTATCCATTTTCCATCTGCCTCCTACAGCGTCCTCGTAAGTCTTTCCAGCACTTCTCGGGCTTGCTGCAACAGTTACAACTTCAAACCATGGATGATTCTCTAACAGGGAAATAAATCTCTGACCCACCATTCCGGTAGCACCTAAAATACCAACTCTAAGCTTTTCACTCATAATATTCTCTCCTCATTCTTTCCTCTGCGTACATGTGTATTTCTATGACATACTATACCATGTTCTGAGAAAATGCAAGTACTTTCTTAAATTTTATCATATTAAAGCAATAAATTTATCTGATTTACCAAAAAAATCCTGTAAAACAAGATTCTTTCGTTACTTTCCACCGAACTGCCCAGAGCATGTTTGAAAAAGGCTTTCTGCAGGATGTGTCCTCTTTTCAGTTCGCTTCCAGATACTTTTTATTTCCTGCAATTACCTGCTCCATCACATCCGGACCGGGAGCTCCAAGAGTCATACGTTTCTCCACACAGGTCTTCATGCTGATAGCCTCATAAATATCCTGTTCAAACACAGGACTGATTTCTTTATACTCTTCAAGGGACAGTTCATCCAGGGAAATTCCCTTTTCAATACATTTCAGAACCAACTGCCCAACGATTCCATGCGCATCACGGAAAGGCACGCCATGATTTACCAGGTAATCTGCCGCATCAGTAGCATTGGTAAAGCCATTCTTTGCGCTTGCTTCCATGTTCGCCTTGTTAAACTGCATGGTGGATATCATGCCGGTAAAAAGAGCCAGACAACCTTTCACAGTATCAATAGCATCAAATGTAAGTTCCTTATCCTCCTGCATATCCTTATTGTATGCCAGCGGAATTCCCTTCATGGTAGTAAGAATTGATGTCAGTGCTCCATAAACACGTCCTGTTTTTCCTCTTACCAGCTCAGCAATATCCGGGTTCTTCTTCTGAGGCATAATACTGCTTCCGGTACTGTATGCATCATCGATTTCCACAAAACGGTACTCATTGGAATTCCAGAGAATAATCTCCTCGGAAAAACGGCTGAGATGCATCATAACCGTAGAAAGTGCGGACAACAGTTCAATCACATAATCTCTGTCAGATACAGAGTCCATGCTGTTTCTGGTTGGCTCATCAAAGTCCAGAAGCTGTGCGGTGTATTCTCTGTCCAGCGGATAGGTAGTTCCTGCAAGAGCTCCCGCGCCAAGAGGACAGGTGTTCATTCTCTTGCGGATATCAAACAGACGTCCTCTGTCACGGCGGAACATTTCAAAATATGCTCCCACATGATGCGCCAGCGTAACTGGCTGGGCTTTCTGGAGATGGGTAAAGCCGGGCATATACGTATGCACATTCTCTTCCATGATCTTCTGAAGAGCCTCAAGCAGTGATTTTACTTCCTGGTCAATCTCATCGATCTCATCACGCACATAAAGCTTCATGTCCAGTGCAACCTGGTCATTACGGCTTCTTCCCGTGTGAAGCTTCTTACCCGGATCACCAATACGGTCGATCAGGTTTGCCTCTACAAAACTGTGGATATCCTCATATTCTGATGTGATTGCAAGTCTGCCTGCTTTCACATCTGCCAGGATTCCCTCCAGTCCTTCTAATATCTGATCTCTCTCTTTCTCTGTCAGAATCCCCTGTTTTGCAAGCATCTTTACATGTGCCTTGCTGCCACGGATGTCCTGTTCATAAAATTTCTGGTCAAATGAAATGGATGCATTAAAATTATAAACCAGTTTATCGGTTTCCTTAGTGAAGCGTCCGCCCCAAAGCTGTGCCATAATATTTTCCCTCATTTCCTGCAAAGTTCCACGAATTTTTCAATATTTTTATTCCAAAAGCAAGATGCTTAAGAATTTTACAGAAATACACTTTGAAGTATTATAGGAACCTTACAAATTCTTTCTAACTTTACTACAATCAAGTGCTAGTTTATCACACTTTCTGCTAATTGCAAAGAGTCTTTCATTATGATTTTCGCTATACATTACTGCATCAAACCGTTTTGCAATGCACAAAATTCATGCAAGTGCATGACTCTGCACTATTGTTTGCAAAATATCAGATGGTTTCACTGACAGTCCATGCAGCTCTGTTGTTTCTGCTTTTCCCGCTCCATGCTCTCCCGCTTAGAAAACACACACCCGCAATAATTCTGCCGATACAGCCCATATTCATGGGAAAGTTCTATAGACCGCTTATATCCGTTCTTTTTCTTGAAATCAGACGGAAGATGCTCCACTTTATAGATTTGTGCAAGTTCCTGGCCTATCTCATTGATCTTTCCTGCATTTTTTAAAGGACTGATGGAAAGTGTGGTGGTAAAATAATCATATCCGCCCTCCTGAGCCAGCTTTGCTGCTGCCTCCATTCGAAGCCGATAACATTTGAAACACCGTTCTCCTCCCTCCGGTACATCCTCCAGCCCTTTTGCCATGGCATAAAAATCCTCTGGTCTATACGCGCCTTCCACCAGATCGACTGGATGAAGAAACTCCATCTCGCTGATCAGCCTGCGGATTTCTGCCACCCGCTTCTCATATTCCTCCTTGGGAGAAATATTGGGATTATAAAAAAATACTGTAACAGAAAAAAACCTGGAAAGATATTCCAGGACATAACTGCTGCAGGGCGCACAGCATGCATGAAGAAAAAGTCTGGGAACCTTTCCTTCTTTCTCATGCTGTTCGATTAATTTTTCAAGCTCTTTTTGGTAATTTACATTTGCCAATTCTCTCACCCATTCTTACAATCGTTTCATATCCATTCTCAGAATTCTCAATCAGGTCAGAATCCATTCTTACCTTTCCATGCTGAAGAAGCAGGACAATGGTAGAACCTCCGAATTCAAAATAACCTTTTTCTTCACCCTTTTTCACTTCGCAGGCACCAGGTTTCAGATTGGTAATTTTCCCCACCATCATAGCTCCGACTTCCATCATAGCAATGGTTCCAAACTGCTCTGTTTTTAACAGGCAATACTCTCTGGTATTCTCATGATAAATCTGGCATACGTCATTAGCAGCAGGATTTACCGTATGAAAAACACCGGGGATCTTTACATCCGGAGATTTCTCTCCGTCTGCCACATAGCAGTAATGGTGATAATCATCGACTGTCAGCCTGAGGATCACTGCATAACCGCCAAGATACCGCTCTGCCAGCTTTTTATTCCTCAGCAGGCGTTCCAGAGTATACAGAGTATCTTTTATATAAAACCTGGAATCACTGCCAATACGGCTTACTGTAACCTTTCCGTCACAAGGACTGACCAGTACGCTGTCATCCGCTGCCACAGGCCGCTGCCCCTCTTTAAGCCTGCGGGTAAAAAAGTCGTTATAGGAAGCAAACGCCTGTCTGGTGCAGCCGGAAAGATCAATGTGATTGCGCTCCACAAATCCAGAAATCATCCTCGCAGAAAGCCTGGTATTCAAAAACCAGCCGCCCAGTCTGGTAACAAAAGGCTGTATTATGATCTTCAGGCAAAGACGTCCGCCCCAGTCATTATACAGATGGCGCAAAAATTTATCCTGTCTGTTCTCCTCTATTGTGATGTTGCCTTTTCTGTCTATATATTTCATAATACCTCCCCTGCATTTGCTATAAAAGTTCCCGATGGCATCCACAAATGAGCCATGCCTGCATAAGCGAATTCATGGATATCGTCTGGCGACAGCCCGGATTACGAATGCAGCCGGCAGCTGCAGGAGCGCAACAGGCGCCAGACAGCTGACTTTCATATATGGTGAATATCCGTTTTATAACAGATGAAACATCATGGAAAGCGCCAGTGCCACAAGGGCAACCAGAAGGATCACCATTGGATTCTGAGGTTTTTTCACCTTAAAATCACTGATAAACAGCACTCCGACTACTACCACTGCCACATGGATCACCAGAAGGAAATTTTTCCCGCATCCTCTTCTCAGCAGATAAAGGAACGGAAGGATGATCGCCATCGAAGTGATTGGCAGACCCTGGTAATAGTGACGAAGCTCGGAGGTCTCGTTCTGTCTCTTCTCTTCCATTACGTTAAAGTAACCCAGACGGATTACAGAAGCTACACAATACAGGCAGAGAATGATCACTCCTGGGATATGGTTCATTCCCAGACAATAACAGATCATTGCCGGAAACACACCAAAACATACCACATCACACAGGGAATCGATCTGAATTCCAAATTTCTTCTCATCCTCTGTACGGTTCTTCTTTGTACGGGCGATTTTCCCGTCAAACATATCACAAAGTCCGGACAGTGCCAGACACAAAATTGCAACTTTGAAGTCTCCCTCCAGTGCTCTTGTCATTCCAAATACGGAAACAGCGAGACTGATGTATGTAAGCACCACCGTATAATCATAAAATCCAAGCATATCCTGTTTCTCCTTTTTCAAACGTTCTTCCTTCATTGCAGTTAATTACATCCTTTGTATCTCTTCGTTTTTCCTTCCAATGGTAAGATGTGCCACACAGGTCATAAGTGCACTGATCAGCATCTGTCCGTAATAGGAAATTCCACGGCTGAGCAGCATAGATGGCAGCAAAAGCGGTCCAAATACGGGCACAAACATCACCATATATAAAGTCTCGCTGATTCCCATGCCTCCCGGAAGAGGAAGCATATCCACAGATACGGAAATCACCGCCTGTAAAATAGTAACGGTCAGGATTCCATACTCATGGAGTCCCAAAGCGCGGTACACCCAGTAAGTGACCGTAAACAGAATACACCTCTGCACAAATGTAATGATAAATACATTCAGTATGATCCGCTTATGGCTGGCCCAGAAGGCTGCCGTTGCGTGATACTGGTCCATGGAAGCCTCCAGCTTCTCAAGCCTTGCTTTTTTTGGCTTCAGAATCCGGACATGCTCAATGATCTTCAGACCTTTTACCATGATCCATTTCGCAAGGCCTGGGGCAAACACCAATATCATCATAAAGGTAACACAGAACACGTTCAGACCCACGCCTAGATAAAACACCCACATATAGTCCCCAAGATAGCCTCTCAGGAAATCACCGCCCAGAAAACAGATCAGAACACCGATCACTACAAGAACTGCCTTGTAGGTGATGGTAACGATCATCAAAACCAGAGTGGTTACCGGAATAGGCAGTTTATCTTTTTTCATGTAAAAGATCTGCATGGGCTGTCCGCCTGATGCAGACGGAGTAATACAGCTGAAAAAAAATCCAACAAAGGAATACAGTGCACAATGAGTCATTTTCACACTGGCTCCAAGTGTTTTCATCATATAAAAAATGATAACCGATTCGCCAAGAATAAAAAATACCACGCACACAAGACTCAGAAGCAGATATCTTCCATCAGCTTCCCTGGCAGTACGGATAATATCCCCGATGTCCTTGCCGCGAAAAACCAGGTACACGGTAAGACCGAAAACGATCACCAGAAATAACAGGTTGAAAACCGTTTGCTTTTTACTCATAATATTATTTTCTTTCTAAAAAAATTGTCGGTACAGAAACCGCGAACTCCTCTTCGCTACACTCTGCACATAGATAAATCACTTCATTATAACACACCCCACCCCAAAAGCATATCATAAATTATACGAAAATGGAGGTTTGATTATGAATCCGCTTCTGGAAGTAAAGGATGTGTGCCTTTCTTACCATAGCTTATCCGGGGAAACGGCTGCCCTTTCTCATATATCTTTTCATCTTATGCCAGAAGAGTTTCTGGCTGTCGTGGGGCCTTCCGGTTGTGGAAAGTCCACTTTGCTGAATCTGATCTGCGGGCTTTTACATGCGGAAAGCGGAACCATTCTTATGAATGGAAAGCCACTGAACAAGGACAGCGCCCGTATTGGCTATATGCTTCAAAAAGACCACCTTCTGGAATGGCGCAGCATCTACCGCAATGTTCTCCTTGGACTGGAAATACAAGGCGAACTCACAAAAGACAATCTTTCCTATGTAGATGAACTATTAAAGCTTTATGAGCTGGACAAATTCCGTGACAGTCGTCCAAGCCAGCTCTCCGGCGGCATGCGACAGCGGGCGGCACTGATCCGCACCCTTGCATTAAAACCGGATCTTCTGCTTCTCGACGAACCATTCTCCGCACTTGATTACCAGACACGGCTGAACGTAAGTGATGACATTGGAAAAATCCTGAAAAAACAACGAAAGCCGGCTATTCTTGTCACTCATGATATTTCCGAAGCCATCAGCATGGCAGACCGGGTACTGATTCTTTCAAAGCGTCCTGCCACTGTAATAAAGATTGTTCCCATTGATCTGGATATGAAAGACCGCACGCCCCTTTCTTCGAGAAATGCCCCGGCTTTCAAATCCTACTTTAATCTGATCTGGAAGGAGTTGAATCAGAATGCATGAACCTTCCCCCACTCAAAAAGCATATCTTGCCCGTCAGAAAAGGGACCGTCGCCTTGTTGTAAGCGCAAGGCTTCTGGTCTTTCTTATTTTTCTGGCACAATGGGAAATCCTGGCAAGGGCTGGCTGGATCGACTCTTTCATCTTCAGCAGCCCCTCCATGATCTTCAAAACCTTTATGGAGATGGCCCAAAACCACTCGCTGTTCATCCACATTGGCGCCACCCTGAAAGAAACTCTTCTTAGTTTCCTCTTCGTAGTAGTCCTGGGTCTTGGCATTTCCATTCTGCTGTGGGGATGCCCCAGACTTGCAAAAGTACTGGAGCCTTATCTGGTAGTGCTGAACAGCCTTCCTAAGTCTGCCCTGGCCCCCCTTCTCATTGTATGGCTGGGTGCCCGTCAGCGGACCATCATTGTTGCAGGTATGTCTGTGGCAATTTTTGGATCGATTCTGAACCTGTATACAGGCTTCGGGGAGATCAGCCAGGAAAAGCTGAAGCTGATCCGCACACTTGGAGGCGGTAAAAAAGAAGAACTTTTAAAAATTGTTTTGCCCTCCTCCGTGCCCCTTATTCTTGCAAATATGAAAGTAAATATCGGTCTTTGCCTGGTAGGGGTGATCATAGGCGAATTCATCGGTGCAAGACAGGGGCTTGGCTACCTGATCATATATGGAAGTCAGACATTCCAGTGAGTACGCATTCTGACAGTTTCCCCAAAATGCTGTCCTCTTCTCTTTCCAATTTTCTATAACGAAGTGCAGTCCCGTATTTCTTCAAAAAAGAAATTTAATTTTATTTTTCAAAGCCACTCTTTCCGACAGTCAAAGGCAATCCTCTCCGCCCCTCTTTCCAGATGGATCACACCGCATTCCCTGAAACCAAATTTCTTCAAAGCGCCCTGCATGGGCTTGTTATCCTCATGGGTATCAATGCGCACATATCCGCTTCTCTCCAATCCATAAGAAAAAGCAGCCCTGGTCACACCCTTTGTTACTCCATTGGAAGCGACTCTGTGAATCACGCCGTAGGGCTCCCTGTCGCTGTGCCATTCACCATTTTCGATCACACGGTAAGTAGGATCCTCTCCTGTAAAAAATACAAATGTTCCCACAATTCCCCCATTTTCCACGCATACATAGGAAATTCCTGTTTTTATATCATTTTCTACCGTTGAAACTTCCGGGTAGCGGTCCTCCCACTGGTTTGGATTACCGTTGTTTTTCATAAATTCCCGGGCAATTTTATATAAGTTCAGTATCTGTGGCAGATCCTGAAGTGTAGATTTTCTGATATTCATAATACTGTTCCTTTCTACCTGTTCGGACAAAATATACCGCACAGCAAGGCGTGCAGATTGCGAGAATGATTTTTCAAACAGGCTCTAAGTAATGTCTGTAACTGCAGACATGACGGGCAGTTACGATTTTTTCAGTATAGCATATCAAAGGTCTCTGCCGCAATAATGCATTTTCCCTGTTTCTTTACCACTTTCAGATGATCCGGATAAATCAGGATTTTCTCCACCATTTTTAACTCACATAATACGTGGGCCTTTAGAATCACATGATGTTCTTTTAAAAACTGCTCTGTCTCCCGAAGCCTTTTTTCCACTTCTTCCTGTTCCTCTGCCAGAAAATCCCTGTTCTTCTGCCTGCACGTTCTGCTGCCGGTGTTGTTCTTTAATTTATTTTGCAGTTCCCTTTCCTTGATCTGGTAAAGAGATTCTTCCACCAGGCCTTCCAGATATTTGTCCAGCAAAAGCTGTTGCTGGTATTTAATCTTTTTTTCCAGCTGTTCGTACTTTTCCAAATTCTTCTTTTGGTTTTCTTCCAGACTTTCCTTCAAAAGCTGCATGAAAGAATCCGTAATCTCCCTTTCCTGATCTGGCAGGATTTCTTTTCCTCCGGACCTTTCCAGAAGAAGAAACAACTTTTCCTCTTCCAGATGGATATTGGCACAGCCGCCTGGCTTTTCCTCCTTTTTTCTCCCCTGTTCCAGATAAATTTTGCATTTCCATTTATGGATTTTATAGTTTTTTCTCTTTCTTGTTGTCCGGTAAAAAGGGGCCCCGCACAAACCACAGACCAATTTTCCGCTAAACACATGCTTTCCCGGATTTACTCCAAAGCACCTGGCCGTTCTCTCCTGGTTTCCGACAGGTTTCTTTCTTTTGTCGATTTCTTCATTGGCAGCCTTCCACAGTTCTTCTGACACAATTGCCGGAATCCGGTTTTCATAAATATAAAACTGTTCCTGTGGATTTTTTACCACCTGCCTGGTATCAAAATCATAATGTTTCCGGTTCATGACCACAGTACCTTTATTGACAGGATTTCGGATCATGCGGCGGATATCAGAATCGGTAAAAAAGCTTCCATTTCGTTTCTGCACACCATCCTCCCGCAGGATCCGGGCGATACATCTGCTGCCAAGACCTCCTGCACAAAGCTCATACATTTTTCTTTTCACCTGTGCCTCTTCCTCTATGATCGCCAGGCTTTTATCTGGCAGCTTCCGGTAGCCATAAGTATTGGAAGTAAGCATCAGGGCACTTCCAGTCTTTTGCCGGTTCCGGTGGGCGTTATTGATCTTACGGCTTAATTCCCGGCTGTATTCCTCTGCCAGAATTGCCTTGATTCCAGTGATCAGACTGTCATCGGCACTGTAAAAACGGTTTTCCAGATAGAGATACAGTCGTTTGCCACAAGTCACAAGCCGATCCACAAAAACATACCAATCCTTTGTGTTTCGCATCAGTCTGTCCTGGGATTTTATCACTACAATCTCAAATTTATCTCTAAGAAGGTCAGAAAAAAGCCGCTGGTACTGTTCCCGTCCCCGGGTGCTGGTACCGGACCTGCTTTCTATATATTCATCCTCTAAGGACCAGTTCAGGCGGCAGACGCATTCTCTTGCCTCCGCCGCCTGTCTTATAAGCGCATCCTTCTGGCACTCCTCTTCTGTACTGCACCGGCAGTAGATCACTGCCCTGGTCATAAAGTGCCACCGTATTTTTCTATTTTTTCCTTCAAAACCAACAATTCAGCTGAGGTAATCCATTTTTCCTCTGCAAGAATATCTGCGATTTTCTTTAATAATTCCTTTTTCTCTGACAATTTTAAATTTTCCTGATTTTTCCGGTTGGTAACAGACCGTGAAAAAACGGATGTGCACTGCTCTTCTTGCTCCCAATTTAAGGATTCCGCCAGACTCATACTATCAACTCCGGTTTTCATGCCTTATGGTATAATATGCAGTTCTTCCTGTCTCTGCCGTAATTTTTTTCTATCTTCCAGGCGGATTGTCCAGCATATGCCACTCCCACTCCGGATCAATAACGGCATCCGCACTTTCCATAACTGCACAATCCTTATCACAGCCATCCACTGCACAGGAACAGGCCATACCCGCTTTCTCAAAATGCCCTGGCACACCTTCATAACGCACGCACCATAATCCACGGTAGTGCATCCGTTTACACAGGCCATATTCATACTCGTATTTCACTATTTTTTCTGACATTTCTCTACCTCTTCCAACTTTTTATTACCGGTTCTTCCGAAAACAAAGGGACCGAAAGCCACTCTATTTTTCCTTCTGCCATAGTATATTTCTGCCATTCTGGTAAGCACATTCCATTGCCAGCCTTACGCCAGGCTTTTCTGTCATGGGATCTTCAATTCCCACAGACAGAGCATATCCCTCCTTCAAAAGTGCCGGAATATCCCGGGTTTCAAATACAGTCCGAGTAATAAGCTGTGTATCTGGTAAAACAGAAGAAAGAAGCATATTGATTTCAGTCTTCTCCACTGTATTTCCAGAGGGATCCTCCAGATACAGATATACTGGCCAGTTTTTGTAAAACGGAGCAACGCCGTCATTATTCCAGGTCAGGCACAGGCAATTTTCCTGCCCCTCCCTTTTCCAGGCAGCTTCTGAGATCCACAGGCGGTACCCCATATTCAAAAGCACTTTGTCATAGCCATCTTTATACTGACTGTCTGCATATTTCGGACCTAAAAATGTAGTGTGAGACTTCCGGACCAATTCTACAGTCTGTTCCAGATCTGTCACCAGCATCTGTTCCATGGAAACAGAGCTGGTAAATTCACCGCCCGATGGAGCTGTCTTCCAGAAGTCTGGCATACTGCCAAGCGCATCTTTCTCCTCTGCCTGTCCATAATCTCCACCTTCCTGAATCCAGGTCAACCATTCTTCTGTGGACTCTTTATGCCCGGTCATATCATTATAAAGCCCCATTCCATAAGCTTCTGCAATATGAAAAGGTCTTCTCATAAGCATGTTTACGCCGGGAAAAGCTTCCAGCCAGGGCATAATATACTGGTTTCTTACAGCTTCCTCAGGGATTCTCGTAATCCCCTCGCTGTAATTTACATGCCACTCTCCCCAATGTCCAAGACTTCCCAGCTCAATATAACTGATCAGCCCGTCTTTTCCAAAATGCTCTCCAAGGGCTTTGATTGCCTTCTCATGCTCTTCTATAAAAACCTTATTGTTGTAATCCGGTGAATATCCTTTTCCATATTCACCGTCATACCAGGTTCCGTCTTCCCCCGTCTTCTCATACAGCCACCGGGGGATATCCATATGTTTCTCATCACCTGGAATGTCACAGACAAAACGAAGGATCAGATGCTTTCCTTCTTTTTTCCACCTGTTTATCTGGTTTTCCTCTTCTATGGAATCCCAGGCATACACCCCTTCTTCCGGCTCTAATTCTGCCCAGGTAATGTCCATATACAAAAGCGAAATATCCTCTGACACATTCTCATACCAGGCACTTGGTGCATATCCCATAAGCGGATTTCCAAAAATCTCCTGGGATTTCTGAAACTGCTTTTTGTTTCCATTTCCGGAAGACCACCATTGATAACCTGCGCCAGCTGCCAGAATGACTATCAGAATCAGCAACATTGCTGCCAGAATCTTTTTCATCCGTGATATTCCCCATTATACTGAATCAGAGTGACATCTTCTACATCTTCAATGCTGCGGATTTTTTCCATAAAATCCATGTCATTTTGTCGGCAGTACAATTCCACTGCCATCTCTGTTTTTTCTTTGCGCATGGTCTTGGATTTGACAAAATACTTTCTTTTTCCAAAGCAGCGGATTACCTCATCCCCTGCCTGGTCTCCTGTATAGTGGATCACTGCAATATAGATTTTTCCTCTCTGCTGTTTGTGATAAAACAATACAATCATCAGGATCATAATCGCAGCCGCCAGAAGCGCCAGGACATACATTCCCGCTCCAGCCGTAATTCCTGTGGTGATTGCCCAAAACAAATACAAAAGATCCATAGGATCCTTAATTGCTGTACGAAAACGGACAATGGACAACGCTCCTACCATACCAAGTGAAATTACCACATTGGTACTGATAGCCAAGGTTACCATACAGGTAAGCACTGTCATTCCAACCAGAGTAACAGCAAATGTTCTTGAAAAAACAACTCCTGCGTAAAACTTCCGGTATACCAGATAGATCAGCGCCCCTAACAGCAGAGCCGCCGCAAGAGCTGTGAGAATCCCCGGAACATCATAATTGGTAAACGCTCCGGATTCCAGAACTGATTTTTTGATCATGTCCTTTACACTCATAAAAAATTCCTCCACTTATCTCTTTGTGCTTTTTTGTAATTATTCAGAAGGCAGTATTTTGCGAGATATTTTTTGTGAACATAGTTCACAGTTATACGTTTTCTTTTTATGTCTCATACCAGTACTCGAATCCATTCATATACCTGGTTTTCTCATAACAGAGTACATATTTGGAAACTGCTGTAAATTCCGCTGCTGGCGGTGGCAGAACATCGCGTAAAAGCTGGGGAAGCATTTCTGTAAACTTCACTTCCAGAATCAGTTTTCCAGGTTCCAGCACAGACAAAGCAGGCAATCCAGGATCAAAAATATCATAACTGCCAATAGCCGCTCTCACATCTGAATCAAAGGTGATCCTTACCGTTCCGGCATCCAGGATCCAGGGAATCCGTTCGTAATCCACAATGGTCCTTGGCCGCATCATATTGCAGGCACATTCTATGTAAAATTCCCGGCATAGAGAGTGGGGACTGTACAAAAGGAACGCATAGTCCCCCTTCAGGATTTTCTCCACCTCTTCTCTTGTAAGCGGTGCACTCTCTTTGTAAATATAACTTCCAAACTTCTTTTTCCGCTCCAGTTTGATAAATTTGTCATTATTGTTATAAATCCGGATCCTGTATTTTTTTCGCATCAGTACACCGGCTTCCTTTTCCGCATATGCACTATTCCAGTAATCGTCAAAATACAGACTGCGGATACAATATCCCCCTTCCCCGGCATGGGGATCCGGCTGTAGAAATGGCTTCAGCCTGAGCATAAGCATTTCTTTTTCACTGATACTGATCAGATACTTCCATTCATTTCGAAATGCTTCCCTGCTTTTATTCCTCATAAATATCTTCCTCGATCTGACCATCTTCCGTTACATAAATGCACCTCATGCCATACTGCTTTCCTTCATCTGTAACATAATAGTCAAAAGCATCCTGTGTTTTTCCCTTTTCATTGGTTGCACGCACACGGATAAAATACTGTCCTGCTTCCGGAAGCTCCAGCTCCGTTTCCGGGATCAGAAGACCATCCTGTGTATAGATCACATCCTGAAAAAGATAATCCTTTGCTATCTCTACAGAATAAGTAATATCCTCCGCGTCAAAGGAATAGGAATTATCCCAGTTTATTTTCATTTTATTTCCCTCTGCAACAGGAACACCAATAAAAAACGGCATAGGCTTACTAAGACTTTCTACATAGAGCTGATAATTTTTTTCTATTTCTTCCGGAAGTGATGCAGCAATCTCATCATATTGTTCACTGGTAAGAGGTGCATAAAACACATCCGGCATCTCATAAAGATACGGCTTCACCACAGTCTTGTATTTTTCAATCATAGTGCCCAGTCTCTCTTCACTGAGATATTCTTTCAGATCCAGAATGGCTTCATCCAGCTTTTCCCGGAAACGCTCTGATTTCAGGCATCTCTGGAACAGTACATTTCCCCAATAGTTACTAACGCCGGATTCCCAGCTTTTCTGATCACTAAAACCGGTTATCTTATATTCAGGTCTCATCAGACTGCCATCATTATCCCAGGGAATAAAATACCAGGTATCAGAATTTAATGGACTATATAAATACACGTTTCGGCTCTGGGTATCCACATTTCCCATCAAAATCTGGAATCCCATCCAATATGTAATATTTTCCTCATCAAAGTATTCTTCCAGAACCGTATCAATTGGAATACTGTAGTCATTTACTGCTTCAAGCATCTGAATCAGTTTCCTATGATCGGTACTTCCCTTTATCTCCAGCAATTTTTCAAAAGCAGCACTGTCGTAGGATGGATCATCCTGGAGTTTTATCACATCTTCATATCTGTAAAATTCAAAAGAATTAATTTTATAAAGCTGTCCATTGGAATCCAGTCCATGATTCTTCAATCCAGTCTTATTCAGCTGCTCTACCTGGGTATACAAGCCATAGTCCTCAAATTTCGCGTCAGCAGAACCATCTGTAGTATCTTTTACATACAGATGGACGAACTGTGTTCTCAGACTGATCAGCTGGGGAATGCCCTTCAGCAGGTCATAGGCGAGCTTGTTCCGAAACCGCATTCCTTCTGTCATATGCTTGTTCAGATTAATGGTTCTCTGCCCGCGCCAGGTTCCTTTATTTTTCTTCAGCTCAATCTTATAGTTTTTCTGGGCATTCCGGCTTGAAGTCTGCCCACGGATCTGTACCGTGGCATTGGGAATATTCTCCCCATATCCTACCATTCCCTCTGTCGGACCATTCTCATTCCCTATCTGTAAAAGTGCAGCCGCCTGATATCTGTCTACTCCCATCTCTTCATAATCATAGACAGAATAACTATTGATTTCTTCCCATGTATGATCTGTATTTTCTGAAGAATTCCCCTTTGAAACAGTGAGGTACATGGTAACCACGCTGGTATCGTCATCGTTTTCATAAAGACTGTCCTTATCTCTTAAATGAACCTGGTCAATATCCCGGGATTCTGCTTTTTTTATCTCCTGTGACGTTTCGGATGCTGTCGGTTCTTCTGTATCTGTGCTCTCATTTTTTTCTTCCGGCACTACATCTCCATTTCCTATACAGCCTGCGAATAAAGACATGGTCATACTTCCGGCAAGAATACATGCAAGTTTTCTATATTTTTTCACTGTTCTGACTCCTTTCCAGTTTTTTGCTGAGGAAAAAACCAAGTCTGGAAAACTTTCCTCTTTTTTCCCTGGCCACCACAGGCTGTACACTCAAAATATAATAGGGCAGCCTCTTTGTGTAATAGTCCAGACGAAAGGCTGCAATCAGAAAAAACACTGCGCTGCCTGTGAGAAACCCGAAACCATAATATACTCTTGGGAAAAACAGGGATATTACTGTAAACAGCACAGTTCCTCCTGCAAAACATCCGGAGGCCGCCAGCGCTCCTTTGTAATCTGTAAAATATAAAAGCAGCAGAAGTATGGTATTTGCCACTGCATAAATGCCATATCCCACGCAGAGGGTTCTGAAATACCCTTCCATAAGATCGTTAAATCCAAGCGGCACATACTCCAGGAGCAGTCCGCCAAGAGAAATAGCAAGTGCTGTAGCAAGGAGCTGCTTCAAGGCCGTGTATTTTAATTCCACATTCAATACCTTTAACATTTCCTCACCAGCCTGGGTAATATCTCCTACAGCACCTTTATCATTAAATAAACTGTAGTAGTTTTTATATTTCGGATAAAAATTCACCTCCACAGAAACCACAAAGTTTACTGTTGTTACCAAAATTGTAAGAAATGCCACAAGAGCTGGCACATCATGGTAGGGTGCACCAACAAACAGTCCCTGCACCTGTACCTGAAGCGGTCCGACCCACATGATCACCAAATGGGCAAACAGTCCAATATTGATAAAAAGCCCGGTAAATGCCAGAGGCAGAAACTGATCCACCCATCTTAGGAAAAGGAAGGCACCCTTTTCCCCTTGGGGAAAATACTGATACAAAAGGATCACATCCCACAAAAGCATCACTCCGTATCCCACAGCCACTGCAATCAGAAGAGCTTCCACATGGGGAATCCCCAGCATCAGCAATACCCAGCCGGATATAAATGTGATCACAATAGCAGCTGTAAATGACAGCATGATTCCTCTGTAATCTTTGATTGCAGTGAGATAACTCATTGCATTCCAGGTGACGGTCAGCTCTCCAAAAAGCCACAGACACAACAAGCTGTCCATAAGTCCTGCTCCGGAAAAGATAAGAAAAATTCCATACAGAATCCCGCCGGCCACCAGCATGATCCCTGTAGAGCCCCAGAAAGAAGGCAATACCATATCATATTTTTCTTCGTACAGCATATCCGCAATAAACCTGGTAACTACCATAGACAAAAAACTGGTAACTGTCAGGGAAAACAAAAGGGTATACGTGATCATACACACCAGAAGTTCCCGGCTGTGTCTGCTGCCTCCTGTTTTATCACAAAGATACATAACACCAAGAAGCAATACAATTCCAAGAAGCATTGGACCGGTACATACGACTCCCGCATATCCGTAAGCTCTGAAGGAAGCAAACAGTCCCCGGCTGTTAAACAGTTTTTTTAGTTCAAATCCGATTCCGGCCATTTTTTTGTATCACCTCCTCATAAAGCTCCCTGTACAGACGGATCATGCGTTCCTGTCTGTAATAAGCCTTTACCCGTTCCTGTCCATTTTTTCCCATACGAAGCCGCCTTCTTCTGGATTCACACATTTTCTCCATGGCAAGAGCCAGTCCGTCACGATACATAGGTGCCACATAATAGCCTGCCTTTCCATATACATCCTCTTCCTTTCCTTCCAGAAGTTCCCGACAGCAGCCGACATCTGTGGTAACACAGGGACGTCTTGCAGCAAAGGATTCCAGCACAGACAGGGGCTGTCCTTCTGAAATGCTGGTAAGGATGGTAAAATCCAGTTTCTCCATATATTTTACAATGTCCACACGCCCTGTAAATATAATGTTTTCCAGCTTCAGCTGTTTCACCAGCTCGTAACACTCCTGTGCATATTCTTCATCATCGACTCCTCCCATAATGTGAAGGCGTACATTTTTTACATGTGCAGACAGTTCAAAAAAAGCGTAGATCATGGTCTTGATATCTTTGATAGGAGCAAGCCTTACTACTGCTCCAATATCCACCCAGCCATCCTCTTCTTTCAGGGGGATTCCAGACAACCTGTCATAGTCGATCCCATTTTCGATAACCCGGCACTTCCCAGGTGCACAGCCCATCTGAATCTGAGTGCGCATTGCATTTGTAAAAAGACAGGTCACACGAAATGCCCTCTGATAGATCATATCTGACAGCATATAAAAGAAAGCGATCCACTGTTTCTTAAAGGATGGAACCACCCACTTGGCACGGATAATCTCCTCCTCTCTTTCCCTTGTATAAATTCCATGTTCTGTAAGAAGAACATCCTTTTTGTACACATAGCCGCCCAGACAGGCCAGAAGTCCGCCGTACCCGGTACATATGGCATGATACACATCCGCCTCTGGCACTTCACTTCCCATAAGATACAGAACAGGAAGAAGCATGGAACGCATGGTGTGAAAGGCATCTGCAAAAGCAATATACGGATACTGTTCTTTACAGATTTTTATAAGGAGATCAAGGAAAGTCTCACTTTTCAAAAAAGCCATAGGGTTTAAATGTTTATCATGATACAGGGAAAACAACGTCTCCCAGTCCGGTCTCCTCATCTGCATCAGCTCGCTCAGACTTTCTAGTTCTTTTTCGGAAAAAATATGGGACATTTTCCCCTTTTCTTTCACCTGGAGAGCATCATCCAGAAAAACCTCATGAACCTCCACAACATTCTCTGGAAGTTCATAGACAAATTTTCCTCTTTTTTCTGCATTTGCACCAATAACCCAGAGCACAAATTCATGCTCCTGCATCTGATTGATATACTGGTGCATCCATGTGGAAACACCGCCGAACACATAAGGATAACACCCTTCCAAAACCAGACAGATTCTCACTGTTTTCTCCTTTTATCTGCATTTTCAATACATATGTTTATGTTACCAATAGTAAAAGACCTTTTGACACTGCTGTCATTATATTTATTCGAACTCAATGTACACATCTTCCTGTTCTGCGCTCAGCAAATACAGATTCCCAGCAGCCTGAGTCAAGTCTCCACCAGTCACACGCACCGGAGTTCCTTTATTCATTCTCACCATCAGATACGCCTGATCGTAAAAATTTCCCAGATGAAGATGCACTTTCTTGTCTGTAATGTATTTCTCCACGGTCAGGGCACCATATCTTTCAATGGCACCGGATAGCTGGGAGCCTGTAAGATTTCGAAGTGCCGGTGCTGCTTCATTCAGCCAGGTCATGTATTCATCCAGACGTTTTTTCAGCTTTTCCCAGCCAAGGGCAGCGCCTCTGTCCTCATCCAGAAGGTCATCCGGATGCATAAAATGTGTATTTACAAAATGCATATTCAACTCAGACAAAGCAGCCATCTGCATATAATCGTCAATGATCGCACCGGAAATAATACGCGGCTGTTCTACGATTCCATCTTCAGCCACTTCAAACTCCTGCACATAAGCATAGTCGCCGGAAAAATAATTGCTGGCAATAGTACGGATCTTGGGATACAGGGAACCCAGCAGTTTCCTTCCCGCTTCTGACAAAACATTAGAAGGAGGAACATAAACAGACATGGTAGTCTCCGGAAACATTTCCTTTCCAAAATCCATCAGCTCTTTCATTGCTTTTTCCATGGCAGAAAAGCTTGTCCAGGTCTTATAGGGAAGTGCATCTCCATAATCCGTGTCTGACAAGCTGAGCGGCTGATGATTATAACCGTGATAACCCAGTTCCCCGCCCTGATGAAGGATCATATTTCCAAAATACTGGAACCGCTGTACATCATCCTGGCGTTCCGTCTCTCCGTCTGTTTCATCCTCATAATTTTCTATTATAACTCCTGTATATTGCACATTGTGAGCCGTAGCAAGGGCGATCATATCCGGCCACCAGATATTGGTATAGAAATCTGCAATACTGGTGCCATAATCCCTTTTTACATAAGTTCCATCTCCATTTGGAACAGGGGAGGGAAAATCATCCAGATAAAAGACGGATCCGTTGATCACCGGATATACCCCCACATCTGTAAGAAGACTGTAGGATGCAGCAAAAAAGCCTCTGAAAGCTTTTTCATAAAACCCAAAATTATCTACTACAAACTTTCCGTTTCCATAATCAGCTTCCCAAATCAAAGGAACGCCTGACGTATCATCTGCCCAGGCGTATACCCTTGCACGCTGACTCAGCTCCACTGCCCAGGCCGATTCGTAGCCGTCTGTGACTTTGTATGCTTTTCCGCCTCCGACGAGAAACTCACTGTCGAAATAAATGCTGTTTACCATGGCATCTGTGTAACCTGAGGATACAATTCCAAGCTTCTGCTCAATAAGGGATACATAAGTATCCTTTTGAAGAGTAAGGGCGAACATGGCACTTCCGCCTTCTTTTACCCAGTCGCTGATCTTCAGCACATTTTCTTTCAGCGGACTTAAATCGCTTAAAAGAACGACCACAGTCTCATAATCAGACAGATCATCCGGTATACTTTCATGATTTACATCAACCAGATCAGTACCCACCTTCATGTCCTTAAAGATCTGCTCGAACTGGATCCACGCCATGGTGCTGTTCGCCTGACTGCTGTCTGTAAGAACAAGGCAGGTTGGCTTTAGTGTCTTTATCGCAGTTTCTTCCGTAACCACTTTATCTGCATCCAGATAAGTCAGTTTCTTTGCCTTTTCCCGGTAGGACAGACCGGATCGTTCTGCAAACAGAATGGCTCCTATAAGCAGAAAACAGCCCAGGATCACCAGAATTCCCTTAAATTGAAAAGCTTTCACTTTTTTGATCCATCCAGCCAAAATCCCAGTGCCTCCTTTCCTCTGGAAGAAAGATAGATATGCTCTTCCTTCAATGCCTGTAAGCTCTGTTTCAGTTCTTTCCCCATTTTCCGTTCTGCCAGATACCGAATTTTCCAGATCCAGTATTCTTCACCTCTGTGCCAGTTCTGATCCATGATTTTCAATATTTTTTCTGCCAGAAAAAAATCCCTTTGCACCATAAGATTTTCCATCAGGCAGACACAGGTATGGAGATTCACCTTTTGTTCCAGCTGTTTTAACAAAAGCTGGGTATACTGGTTTCTGTAAATCTGTTCCATCTGCTTCTCCATAAAGCCCTGACTCAGATATTCTTTCAGGAAATCACAGTACTCCTCCAGAATAACAGGATCATCTGGATCATTCGTATATTTTTTCTCAATTTTTTGTAATCTGTAATCATATTCTTTGAACAGTTCCACCATGGCTGTAATCGCATAATGGACTACCTCCACATCCTCATTCATTCGTGCCTGCTTTAATAATTCCACATATTCCCCCGGGTTATCATTCAGAACGTTCATGATCAGTTCCCGGCGCCTGGAAGAATCATTCAGAAGAAGGGCCTCCTCCAGAGGAACCACATCCCTGTCATTTTCCTCCATGGCCGGAAACATGTTCTTATAAATTTCCTCGTTAACCCTGAGCTTTTCAACTCCCACTGTTTTCACCTGATCCGTACCGGAAAAAAGCTGAAAATGTATGAGCAGGACACACACCGGTCCCCAGACTGGTACAAATACGGCAAGAGACAGCATGTACATCTTTGCTTTCAGAAATCCTGTGCGTATTCCTGACCAGATCAGTATGCAGATGATCAGATGAATCGCCAGTGCCGTGATTCCAATTGCTGTTTTTGTCATGATTCCACTCCTGCTGTCTCTTTTCCTACCGGAACATCAAGCACCTTTCCCTCAAATCCATTTCTTTTCAGACGTTCAAGGATGACTGGCAATGCCTTGTCATCTGCCTGGGTCAGGATCAGATACAACTCCCCTTCTGGAGAAATACCACGGATATCGTTTTCTCTGATACAGCGGTCCAGTGCCTCATCCGCATCCTCAATGGTCATATTCCCATACTTCAGTTTCAGAAGGATATAGGATGCCATCTTCTGCTCACGCATAGAATGCTGAAGTTCCAGACTTTTTTCAAAGTATTCCGGCTTCAGGATCCTCGTATTCTCTACATATTTCTTGTATTCCGTGGCTTCCTGATATTCAAGAGCACGTAAAAGTGATGTTTCTACCAGACCACATAAAATCTGAAACAGATTCATATAGTATAAAGTCAGCTGTCCGTTTTTTACCTCCTGAATACAGATCAACATCACCAGACTGCCTTCTTTCCGGATACCAGCCATATACATGGGATAACCTTTTATAAAATCCCGATTTGCCCATACCTGCCCTTTTTCCAGGGTTTCCAGGGCAAGCGTATACTCACTTAATCTGACAGAAGCAGAGTACATTCCCTGAGACTTGGGAGATGCAGCTTCCAGCCTGCCATAGCCGTTTTTCTGACTGAGGGAATAAAACGCAAAGGTTTCATTCTCCAGAACCTCTTCCATAATGTGCATCGTTTCAATAAACAATTCCTCTGGCTGTACAATATCCAGCTTCCTGGTAATGTCAAAAATCTTTCCAAAGCTGTCTTTACTGCCCAGAATTTGTTTTTTGTATCTTTTTTTGTCCTGAAGGGTCGCCTGGTACAGATCACGCATAAAGAGAAATTTTTCCCGGATCAGCTGATTCTCCTCTGATATAAATTCCAGATTTTCCCTGTTTTTCATTCGCACATAACCACACACGGCACCTGCAGCAAAATAAAAGATAAATGGGATCCAGTTAGCTGGTTCGTAAAAAAGGGTATACCACTTTGTTCCCTGGCTTTCATATGCCAGAAGCAAGGATACTGTCTGGGCTGCTGCTCCGGCAATTCCATATCCCAGACCGTAAAGACTTCCAAACAAGACAATAAACACAAGACGCAGATCAATCATCTTAAACTGAGCCTGATTTCCCAGAAGACGCTGCAAAAATTCGAACGCCAGAAAGCAGACCACAAACTCACATACCCGCAGCCATCTTTGGTTCTGATTGAAAAGTCTGGTAAGCCAGCTTACTTTTCCCCCATTGTTTTTTGTGTATTCATTATATTCTTTATACATTTCCGAAATATGATCTAATACTGAAATCTTTGGAAACCAGTTATAGTTTGTTCGGATCTGTCTGTCGTCTTCTTTTATTTTTTCTACAACGGCACTGCTTTTATAGATAATGGAGACCGGGGATAAAACCTTTTTCAGTTCTTCGGTCACATCCTGAAAACAGATGTCAAATACATCTGGAACATTCAATACCTCTTCCTCATCATTCCAGTTATCAAAAAGCTTGTACATCAGTTCTGCCAGATCCATAGAATATAAAAAACAGGCTTTCTGCTCCGGAGCTTCCTGGAAAAACAGCTTCTGGCTCTCTTTCGAAGCTTGGAAAATTCTGTAAAAGAAATCTTTTTTATAGGTTCCGGAATATAAATAGGGTACTCGCAGTATTTTCACCGTCAGACCGTACAGTCCCGCATAGCGTCTGCACACATCCTCTGCATTTTGTACCAGCAGAGTCTTACCTGTTGGTACATCATACATTCCCTCTGGTCCTGTCACGTAAAGGAAGTGGCTTTGAACCCCTTTCCTGCAGTATTGCAGGATCTTGCGCAGATTCTCTGCTTCCCCTTCCAGTTCTCCATGTAAGGTCAGATAATTAGAAAAGTATACCACAGCTTCAAATTCGTATGTCCGAAAAATATCTCCAAATTCCAGTTCCGTCCTGGGAAATGGTCTGGAAATGAGTTCCCTTCTCCGGACTGTCTTTAGCATTTTATTTCCAAGTACCATCACCTGACATTCTGGAAATGCTTCTTCTACAAATTCTTCTGTCACATAACCGGTATTCCCGGCCAGCAAAACCTTCATATCCTTCTCTCCTGTTATCCTTTAAAATCTCTTCTGTCTGTTTAGGATACCTTATTTCGGTCAAATATCCTATTGACATTTTTACGAAATTTTTTCTAAATTTTACATAATTTTTCTTTCAGATTGCAGACGCACTTCTTCAAGCTTACCTGGGTGCTGATGTCCATTGTGGTTTTGTGTCTGATTGCCATGGGGCTATATGGAGTTCTCTCTTTTATTGAAAAACACTATCTGAAAAAGCTTTGATGTGAAATGCACCCAGAAAATCCGGCCTATTTTTACAGAAAAAGGAAGGGGGACGCGGCAGCTTTCACACGTCTCCCTTCATTATTTACGATAATTCTTCTGCCAGTTTCGTCAGCCATTTCACTGCATTCTCCACATTCTCTGAATTAGCGAGAACTCCGATCTTAACAGGCTCATAGGTCACCTCAAGTTCCTCTGCCAGTTCATCAGAATCAATGGTAATGCTGTATTTGTCATCCTGCTCCCCAAATACCTGGTAAACATCCTCTGGCAAAAGCTCTGTCAGATCCATAAAATACTCATCTTTGAACTCAAAACCGTCCATATAATCTTCGGAACCAATAAGCACATCCACTGCCCTGGCAGATACTTTGGTGGTAAAGGCCATCTGGCTGTAGGATTCCAATGCAACTCCGTCTTCACCGGTGCGCAGGCTTTCGTCTACTGTGACGATTTCATATGGATCATCCTGGATTCCCAGCGCTTTCTCTACCTTTTCTTCGGCTTCCTCCTGCTTCGTTCCGTAGGAGTCAATTACCATAACCGTAAGTGCTGTATGGATCCTGGAATTTTCGTAAAGATCTTTTACAAAAAAGGCTATGGCGATCACCGCCACAATGGCTGCCATCTGAGGCTTATAATAGGCCCAGATATACTGAAGCTTTCCCTTCCAGCCCATACTGGCAAGCTTCATTTTCTCAAGTTCACGCTTCTCTTTCTTCGTCAGATCGGTCTCGTGTTTGTAACGGATGTCGTTCTCATCAATTTTCTGCGGTTCTTCCTGATTTTCGTCTTTTAATTCGATTCTCATACATTCTCCTGTGTTCCATAAGAAAATCCAAGGTCTGATTCCTGCCTCTCTGATCGATCCAGGACTTGCTGTCTTATGTAGTCCTTACCTCTGATTTTCTCTCTGTGATAGTTTTATATTGTAACACGTTTTATATATTTTGAACAGTTTTTCCGAAAGAAAGTCACAGTTCTTTCACACTCTTTATCCCTGTTCACAATCTGCCCCATAACAGCAGGACATTGCCAGGAAACTGCAGCTTTCCGATTACTGTTCCAATATCCTCTTTGAAGGTATTTCATTTTCTCTAACTTCTTCACGCCCTCAGCCAGCTCCCGTCCAGCCTTGCAAGCAGTCTGGCATTGTGATAGGCCATCCGGAGAGTCAGACAGGTTCGTCCCAGATATTTGGTCCCATCCGGAGTTTTCATACAGGCCAGTGCCAGATCCGGAATTCCCGGATTCTGAAGGCAGATTGGGATTAAAAGCTGAATGGAATGGTTATAATACTGAGGAATGGCAGCCTTGTAGTCTGACTCCAGTATCCGTCTGGTCTGCTGTAAGGCTCCATCAAAAAGCTGTACCCGCATGCCGCTCTCCCTCACTGCGGAAGGAAGCCGCTGCACATTTTCCTCATCATCAAAAATATGCTCATACTGAGGCACCACCGGCAGCTTGGTATCAAACACCAGATCGGAAGGATTTTCCACATAGGAAGCCCTGGGCGGCAGATCCGTGATTTTTATTTTTAAAAGCGAGTAGTCTGTATAAAATCCTTCCAGATACCATTTCTGTCTGTCCGGTACTACATTTGGAACAAAATAAGCATAAATTGGCTGATAATACTGATTAAAGAGTCCTGTATGAAAAAGGGCATATTCTTTCTCTTCCCGTACTTTTCCTTCCTCATACAGTCTGCGGAATGTATTTTCCAGATAACCTTTCAGGATCCCGTTATCCCCGGACTGCCCAAAACTCCACTTCTCAGGGGATATCCTGGCCAGGTTCTGGATCTGCCGGTTATAATTACCGCAGTAGGTAAAATCGAATAGGTTCATGTTAACCTCCTGTCCTTTTTTCTTCTCTTCCTTACATTTTATTGTGGAAAAAGACTGACAGAACTGCCAGTTTTAAGATTCATCTTCGGCCCCGCTGACCTTGCTTAAAGGGTAGCACACAGATAAAAAAAGCACAAGGAAAAGCGTTCGCCTCTTTGCGACAGGATCTGCCAGTAATATTCCGCAAGCTGTTCTTTTGTAAGTGTAATAAACCATAACCTGCCTCAAACTTTCCATTGCACCCCAGATAAATTTTCCCTATAATATAATATAACATTTGGCAATCCAGGAGGTGTTTTTTTGAAAAAAGACGGCTACTACTCTTCCGGTCAGTTTGCCCGGATGGCTGGAGTAACACTGCGGACCATCCGCTATTACGACCAGCACGATATTCTGAAACCTTCTCTTGTATCCGAGTCCGGCGCAAGATTTTATACTGACACGGACTTTGCAAGGCTGCAGCAGATCCTGCTGCTAAAATATCTTGGATTTTCCCTGGAGGATATCCGGGAGATGACTATCGAAGACCCGGACAGCCATTTTATGCTCAATGCCCTGAATGTACAGCTGAAGCTTGTACAGGACCGGATTGAACAGATGCAGCTTGTGGAAAAAACACTGAAAGATACTGCCCAGGCCATTTCTGAGGAACATACCGTGGACTGGAGCCGTATGCTGGACCTGATCCATCTGACTGTCATGGAAAAAAGTCTGAAAAATCAGTACCAGAATGCTTCCAACATTTCTTCCAGGATCAACCTGCACAGTCTTTATTCTGTAAACCAGGAAGGCTGGTTTCCCTGGATCTGCCAGCAGTGCCAGATTCATGAGGGAATGAATATTCTGGAGCTTGGATGCGGTGACGGAGCTCTCTGGACCCAGAACTTATCAAAACTGCCAGGGAACATACACATTACCCTTTCTGATATTTCCGAGGGTATGCTCCGTGACGCCAGGCGTGCCATTGGCGGAGAAGATCCCCGTTTTTCTTTCAAAGCTTTTGACTGTCACAACATTCCTCCAAGGATTGGCACCTTTGATCTGGTCATTGCCAATCATGTACTTTTTTACTGTGACGACATTGGAAAGGTGTGCAAAAATGTAACAAAAATCCTGAAGCCAGGCGGACGTTTTCTTTGCAGTACCTACGGTTCCAGACATATGCGGGAGGTAAGCCTTCTAGTCCAGTCCTTCGATGAAAGGATTGCCCTCTCCGCAGATAAACTGTACGAACGCTTTGGCCGGGAAAACGGGACGGATATCCTTTCCCCTTATTTTCAGAAGATCACCTGGAAATCCTATGAAGACGAACTGATCGTTACCGATGCGGAGCCTTTAATCTCCTATATTCTCTCCTGCCACGGCAATCAGAACCAGTATCTGCCAGACCGTTACAAGGATTTTCGCGCCCTTGTTAAGAAAAAAACAGAAAATGGATTCCATATCACCAAGGATGCAGGGGTATTTCTTTGTGAAAAAGTAACAAACTTGAAATAATTGTAAAAAAGGTCTTGAAGGTAACGTAAGGTCACCTTTTATAATGTAGCTACAGACTCAGGTCAGGGCAAACAAATGCTGCCCAAAATCCGGCAGCATTCATGAACGACTACGAAATCATGCACCTGACAGCATAAATCAGATATTGTTCACAATAGGAACAATATCGCAAATCCAACAAAGGAGAACGAAATTATGAAGGGAATTATTTTAGCCGGTGGATCCGGTACCAGACTTTACCCATTGACTATGGTCACATCCAAGCAGCTGCTTCCAATTTATGATAAACCAATGATCTACTATCCAATGTCCGTTCTTATGAACGCAGGGATCCGTGATATCCTGATCATTTCCACTCCACAGGATACCCCACGTTTCAAGGAGCTTCTTGGTGACGGTCATCAGTTCGGCGTATCTCTTACTTACGCTGTACAGCCAAGCCCGGATGGACTTGCACAAGCATTTATCATCGGCGAAGAGTTCATTGGAAATGACACGGTTGCCATGGTTCTTGGAGACAACATTTTCGCAGGACACGGTCTTAAGAAGCGTCTAAAAGCCGCTGTTGAGAATGCAAGCTCAGGAAAAGGTGCTACTGTATTCGGCTACTATGTAGACGATCCGGAACGATTCGGTATCGTTGAATTCGATCAGGAAGGCAAAGCCATTTCCATCGAAGAAAAACCAGAGCATCCGAAGAGCAACTATTGTGTAACAGGTCTTTACTTCTATGACAACAAAGTTGTTGAGTATGCAAAGAACCTGAAACCAAGCGCCCGCGGTGAGCTGGAGATCACAGACCTGAACCGTATTTACCTGGAAAAAGGTCAGTTAAATGTAGAGCTTCTTGGTCAGGGCTTCACATGGCTTGACACAGGTACACATGAGAGTCTTGTAGACGCAACTAATTTTGTAAAAACAGTAGAAACCCATCAGCACCGTAAGATTGCATGCCTTGAGGAAATTGCTTACTTAAACGGCTGGATTTCCAGAGAAGAAGTTATGGAAGTTTACAACGTGCTGAAGAAGAATCAGTATGGTCAGTATCTGAAGGACGTACTGGATGGCAAATATATGGACGTACTTCACTAATTATAAAAATCAAAGGAGAATTATATCATGAATATTATCGTTACCGGCGGTGCCGGATTTATCGGAAGCAACTTCATTTTCCACATGTTAAAAAAATACCCGGACTACCGCATCATCTGTCTGGACTGCCTTACCTATGCAGGTAATCTTTCTACTCTGGCACCGGTTATGGACAACCCAAACTTCCGTTTTGTAAAAGAGAGCATCACAGACCGTGAAGCAGTTTACAAGCTTTTTGAGGAAGAACATCCGGATATGGTTGTAAACTTCGCGGCTGAGAGCCACGTTGACCGTTCCATCGAGAACCCTGAGGTTTTCCTGAACACAAACATCATCGGTACTGCTGTTCTTATGGATGCCTGCCGTAAATACGGAATCAAACGTTACCATCAGGTTTCCACTGATGAGGTTTACGGTGATCTGCCACTTGACAGACCGGACCTGTTCTTCACAGAGGAGACTCCGATTCACACAAGCAGCCCATACAGTTCTTCCAAGGCATCTGCTGACCTTCTGGTACTTGCTTACCACAGAACCTATGGACTTCCTGTATCCATCAGCCGCTGCTCTAACAACTACGGCCCATATCATTTCCCGGAAAAACTGATTCCACTTATGATTGCCAACGCATTAAATGACAAGCCACTTCCTGTTTATGGAAAAGGTGAGAATGTTCGTGACTGGCTGTATGTTGAGGATCACTGCCGCGCTATCGACCTGATCATCCACAAAGGACGTGTTGGTGAGGTTTACAATGTAGGCGGACACAACGAAATGAAAAACATCGACATCGTTAAGATCATCTGCAAAGAACTTGGAAAACCAGAGAGCCTGATCACATACGTAACAGACCGTAAGGGTCATGACATGCGTTATGCGATCGACCCAACCAAGATCCACAACGAACTGGGCTGGCTGCCAGAAACCAAATTTGCAGACGGTATAAAGAAGACCATCCAGTGGTATCTTGACAACAAGGAATGGTGGGAGACCATTATTTCCGGAGAGTATCAGAATTACTACGAAAAAATGTACGGCAACCGCTAAGGAGGGCTGTTTTTATGAAACTGTTTGTAACAGGTGTGGCCGGTCAGCTTGGTCATGATGTAATGAACGAACTTAACAAACGCGGATACGAAGGGGTAGGCTCTGACCTTGCCCCGGAGTATAGCGGAATTCAGGATAGTACTGCTGTCACCACAATGCCTTATATTTCTGTAGACATTACAGATGCTTCCGCTGTGGAAAAAGCCATTACAGAAGCAGGCGTGGACGGCGTGGTACACTGTGCAGCCTGGACAGCTGTAGATGCAGCTGAAGATGAGGACAAACAGGAAATCGTCCGCAAAGTAAATGTTCTTGGTACTGAAAATATTGCAAAAGTCTGCAAAAAGCTGGGCATCAAAATGATGTATCTTTCCACAGACTATGTATTCGACGGTCAGGGCACCACTCCATGGGAGCCAGACTGTAAAGCCTACAAGCCTCTGAATGTTTACGGTCAGACGAAACTTGACGGAGAGCTTGCAGTTTATAACAATGTTGACAAATTTTTTATTATCCGTATTGCATGGGTATTTGGTAAAAATGGCAAGAACTTTATCAAAACCATGTTAAACGTTGCCAAAACGCATGATACCTTAAAGGTTGTCAACGACCAGATCGGTACTCCAACCTACACCTATGACCTTGCCCGCCTGATGATCGACATGATTCTCACTGACAAATACGGTTACTATCACGCAACCAATGAGGGTGGTTATATCAGCTGGTATGATTTCACTAAGGAAATCTTCCGTCAGGCTGTTGAGCTTGGACATACCGAGTATGCCGAGGATAAAGTAACAGTTCTTCCTGTTACCACCGCTGAATACGGAGTTTCCAAAGCAGCACGCCCATTTAACAGCCGTCTGAACAAAAAGAAGCTGGTAGAAAATGGATTCACCCCTCTTCCAACCTGGCAGGATGCTCTGGCAAGATATTTAAAGGAAATCGAATTCTAATTCACAAAACAAAGCGCAGTCAATTTCAAAATCAATTGACTGCGTTTTCTTTATACGTCAAAAATCCCGGAGCATTATTTGCTCCAGGATTTCATAGTTTTTATTTGTTTTCTTCAGCATCCCTCTCTGATGTCTCAGAAATGGATTTCACCTATCTGTTCTTCTGATAAGGGCTGGCGCTGTTTTTTCGCTTGCTCTTGTTTTTACGGCTTTTCTGCGGTGTCCTCTTGTTCTCACCATAATAATCTTCCAGATATTCCTCAATCACATCTTCCTCGTCCACGCCATACTCATCCAGAATCTCATCAATCTCTTTATCATCCGCATCAGACAGATCATCATCTAAATCATCTTCATACTCTTCCGGGCACTTTCTGTACTGCTCCCTGGAAGGATTCTTTTTATCATCACGCTCTTTTTTCCCTCTGCGCTTTGTCTCGCTTTCAGCCTCCTCCCAGTCAGCTTCTTCCCATTTCTGTCGTCTTTCTGGTACTTTCCCCTGATCCTCATCTTCCTCGTCATCGTAATCATCGTCATATTTCGGCTTATTAATGGCAAACTGGATCAACATTCCCACAAGGGCGAACCCAATGGAAAAAATGATTCCAAAAGGAATTTCCTCCATTTTTGCCAGCTTGGCAGTAGAAAAGCCACTTAAAATACCACCCAGAATACTGGTTCCCACAATGATCACTTCTCTTTCGTAGCGAAGCGCCAGCATTCCAAGACCTGCTCCCGCCAGAAGACAGATGAAAAAGCTGAAAGAAGTAGTCGGATGGATAATATATACAGTAATCGTCAACCCGATTCCTGCTCCCATAATAAAAATACCGGCCTTAAACACTGCAAAGGAAAGAATGGCAAGTAACAGTCCTACTCCGATCATTCCCACTGCATAATACACCTTTTCCCCGAATCCAATCTGATGAATGGCAAATAATCCGATTCCTGCTCCAATGAGAAATCCAAAGATCATCATCCAGAATCTTAAAAGACGGTATCCGAGTACACAGTTCATAATTCCGAACACAAGCACTACTCCAAATAAAACCATGGACAAAGTACCTGCGATCTGCATATCCCGAACTCTGTATGCAATATTCATAATATTTTTTAAAATATCAACCATATCTGTTTATACCTCTTTCTTTTAAAACATATAATAGATAGTTTTCATATTTTCCAGAATTCCATAATGATACTCTACCTGACTCATTCCATATATAGTCATATAATATCTTGCAGCCTCCTGAATGGCATCTCCGTTGATCCAGTCTGCTCTGGCCTGTTCAAAAGCTTCCTGCGATGAGAATTTAAACCTTACTACTGCAGCCCCATTATTCAGCCTCATCTGACAGTATGCCAGGATCTCCTGATAGTCATAACTGTCAAAGCATCCCTGGTTCAGCACATAAAAATTCATATCTGTTGCAGAACACGCCGGAACCGTAAATTCAGCAGAGGGTGTATATGTCGTCTCATACTCCTCCGGGAACGGACACAGATAATCATACAGGATTGTCTTATGTTCTGCAAGCTGGACTGCATCGCCCTCCAGAAATTCCGGCTGGTCACCGTTGGTCGCATCAAAATAGTAATCATTTCCGTTCAAAGTGATAATGTTCCAGGCATGTCCCTCTGTACTTCCGGCAGTACTGCCTTCCACGTAAATACAGGGCACTCCAAGATATTCCAGAAGATACTGGGCAGCCCCTGCATATCCGGCACACACTGCCTGCTTCCTCCAAAAGATTCCTGCCATGCTCTGATCGTCCTCAGACTCCTGATATTCGGCAGTATCGATCAGATAAGTATAAACTGCTTTCGCCTTTTCATAATCATCCGCCCCCTCTGAAACCAATGCACTTACCTCCTGACAGGCATTGTCAGCTGCTGCCTGTATCTCCTGGATTTCCTCATCCGTATAACTGTAGCCGGGAGAAAACATACAATAATTGGCGTTTGAGAAGGTTGTTTTATATACCTGCTTCCGGTTATGCACCCAGAACAGCTCCGGATGATCCATAAGCACCGCATGGTAAACCTTATTTACGGTGTCATCCTCATAGATCGTAAGGTAAAATTCTTTCTCTTTTGCCCGGATTCCTTCTATTATTTCCCGATAGCCCCGCTGTTCTTCTTCATTCAACTGACCAAAATAGTATTCCTGGCGCAGTCCCTGTGTGTCGGTATCTGCCACCTCCTGCTTCCGCAGTTCCCGGACTTCTTTCGGCTCTCCTGAAAAAATCTCCGGAGCGTTATCCAGAATTCCCTCTCCTACCTTCACAAACAAATCGTCCGGCTCATACTGCTGCTGATAAACATAGACTCCCAGGGAAATTGCCACTGCAAACAGAAGAATAAAAATAAATTTCCATGGTTTTCTTTTTCTCATTCAGCCTCCTTATCCAAGCTGCCGGATCCGTTCCAGAATATCTCTGGTGTTTTCCCGGAATAAAAGTTCCTTATTGTAGCGGTAATATCTTTCACAGGAATATTCCTGAAGAAAAGCCACCGCAGGACTGCTGGTATTCAGTTCTGTAATAAACACCACCAGTTCCTGTCCACCCGCAAAAGCACTCTCCATAAAATCAAAAGCATATTCAAGCTGCCTTGCCGCCTTGTCAAAACCATTGTCATATGCTTCTTTTTCCGCATTAAACCAGACTCTGAGAAGGGAAAAAGCAGACTCGCCATCCTGTACATTCTCTTTCTTCAGATCCATCACATATTTTTCCAGGGTATCCAGAACCTGCTGGTCATGATGGATGTCCTCCCTGGACAAAAGCCCTGCTTTCTTCTTTGCCAATGAGTCTGACTGGAAGCGGTTCTTTACATCCTCCAGATAAACCAACGGCTGCTCCTTCTGCGCTCCCATAAGAGGTTCTTTCGCCTCTTTTAGAACATCAAAAATGCTGGCAAGCTTCTCTTCCTCTTCCTGTACATTTCCAAAGACTTTGTTCAGTCTGGAAAGAAGAAGTCCGGTGACACTCAGCTTTTCATCAAAGGAAGCATGTGCGGCTTTTTTTACCAGAATATCATCAATATGGCCGCTTAAAACCTCATCGATCTGATAATCCGTACGGTACTTGTAGAAAAGCTCCAGATAGCTGGCGAAATCTCTTGCAATCTGCGGATGCTGGATATACTGGACTACCACGTCCTTATCCACGGTTTTCTCCAGTTTTTCATATACCTGTATCAGTCTGGACAGATCCTCCCATCCTCTTGGAGTAGCAAAATTTTTGCCATCTACTGTGCTCTCCATCTTATAAAAATTAGCCGGTCTTGTATTCAGATAGGAAATCACTGCAGGGTGAACGCCTTTTGCGTAAGCATACTCTCTCCATGCGTCAAAATCCGGCTCCACCTGGATTTTCTTCACACGGTCCATGGTCACCACATCAAATTCACGGACCGATTTATTGTACTCCGGTGGATTACCGGCAGCTACGATCAGCCAGCCTTCCGGAATCTTGTGGCTTCCAAAGGTTTTACACTGAAGAAACTGCAGCATGGCAGGTGCCAGTGTCTCGGAAACACAGTTGATCTCATCAATAAACAAAATCCCCTCCCGAAGGCCGGAATCCTGGATTTTCTCATAGATGGATGCCACGATCTCGCTCATGGTATATTCTGTAACTGCCATCTCTTTTCCGTCAAAATTCTTTCTGGAAATAAAAGGAAGTCCAATTGCACTCTGTCTGGTATGGTGGGTAATGGTGTAAGAAACCAGTCCCACCTTACATTCCCGGGAAATCTGCTCCATGATCTGTGTCTTGCCGATTCCAGGTGCGCCAATAAGAAAAACAGGGCGCTGGGCCATAACCGGGATCTCGTACTCCCCGTATTCATTTTTCAAAAGGTAAGCTTCTATTGTATTGCGTATTTCTTCCTTCGCTCGCTTGATGTTCATAATATTATATTCTCCTCGTCTTTACAGATTGGCTGTACTATTCTAGAGCATGTTTGAAAAAGGCTTTCTGCAAGATGTGCGTCACAATTTGTGGGAGATTTTGTCCGGATGAGGGCGCCGTAGCGGG
>NZ_JBCOMJ010000017.1:0-17533 GCF_040924225.1 Ruminococcus sp. RTP21484sp1_RTP21277st1_D2_RTP21277_210401
CACGAAACAAAATCAAAAGACTTAGATATAGACTATACTCCGCCAAAACCAAAGAAGCCCCGCATTCCACCAATGAATCATCCCTGGCGTCGCCAACAGTTTGGAAAGTTTGTCAAACAGCAAGAACACCACCAGAATGATCAAGATACAAAAATTGCCTGAGGAATGAAACGAATCAATTTAACAAGCCCCAGCAAAAAGCCGGGGCTAATACTTCAATTATTTTAGGACATTTTCAAAAACGCTTGACAGAGGTTTTGTGAAAAAAATTGTAAAAAAATTTGTAAAAAAATAAAAACGAAAACCCATGTTTCTGGTTTGCTGCTTGTAATAATTTCGAAAATACGAAAAAGGAATTTCTTATAGTTTTATTTAGAGCGTGTTCGAAAAATCTCCTGACTTTATCTGCCTGATCTCCTCTATTACCGGTTTTCTGACTTTCTTTCGTGTCATCTCCAGAATGTGAAGCGGTGTAATATCTATGGCTTTACATTTCACCGGATCCTTCCTCAGATATTTCTGCAATACATGAAAAAGCTCGTTGTTATGATCTGGGTTTGTCATATTGATAAAATCAATAAGAATAATTCCGGACAGGTTGCGAAGCCGCAGTTGTCGTGAAATTTCCTTAGCTGCTTCCAGATTGATTTTGCGATAGGTTTCTTCGGCTTTTTTCTTTCCGGTAAATTTCCCGCTGTTTACATCGATGGAGACAAAGGCTTCTGTCTGCTGGATCACAATAAACCCGCCGCTGTTCAGCCAGATTTTTTCCTTTTGAACCTCATCCAGCGCGTTTTCCATGCGGGAAAGCTTGTATAACGGAAGAAGCTTGTCCTGATAAAAATGGGCTTTGCTTTCTTCCTCCGGACTTGTTTCTTTCAAATAAGAAGTGATCTGCTGAAAAATTTCAGGATCATCTGTTACAATGTCTGTGAGATTTTCGCTGTAAATATCACGGAGAGTGGTAAGGTAAACCGGTTCTGTTTCGTAGAGAAGGCTGAAACAGGTGCGGCTTTTGCCGTTGACAGCAACTTTTTCATACAGTGATTTCAGATAAGAAAGTTCCTGAAGGATTTCAGCCTTTTCAGCCTGGGCTGCGTTGGTGCGGACAATCAGGCCATATTCCTTATCCGGACGTGCAGCCTCTGCTTCCAGCCAGCCGGATAAAGTGTGGCGTTCTGAACCAGAGAGCTTACCGGATAGTCCGAACTTTTTTTCTCCTGTGGTGAGCACCAGATACTTACCGGTAAAATTTAAGTTTGCAGTCAGTGCGGGCAGCTTGCCCTTCATGGCATCACGGCTTACCTGCACCAGAATCTGGTCACCCGGACGCAAGGGACTGCCAGGTGCTTTCCCGGAGGCATAGATAACCTGCTCTGCTTCCTGAAGAGGAAAATAACCGCGTACTCCAGGTGCAATAAGAACAAATGCTGCCTGGATATTAGAAGCAATATTTTCCACCTGTCCTACATAAATATTTCCGAGAATGGACTGTCGGGCGGCTGCCTCCAGGCGAAGCTCCATAATCTGACCTTCTTCCTCGATTGCACAGGCATGACATTTGTTACCGCAAAGTTCCATGGTTGTTAGAATTAATTTCGTCACTTGATTCACCTGTTTTAAGTTTATTGAACTTCCACGCCAAGGGATTCCAACGATACAAATTTATGTTTTTTCTCATTTCCAAGATCTGCATATACTTCCAGGCGATGAATCATGCAGGCAAATTCCGGAAGCTCCTGTCCAAGCCAGCTGGTAAATGCATCCATTACAGCATCTGGTTTGGTATAGTTGGCACTTGCAGAAGCAAGACTTAAGAAAATGCGGTTGTCATTCTGTAAATTCATTTTGTAAATAAAAGGTCGGATATCTACCTGTTTTTCGCCTTTTTTGGTTTCTTTTGTAACAAGGATCTCAGGCTGCTTTAAAAATTCCGTAATTCTTGTCTGCCATCCATCTGCCGGTGCTTTTCCAGGACGAAATTCCACCAGATAATCAGCTGCTGCCACCAGGGACATCGCTTTGCTCGCTTTTCCGTCTTCCACCTGGCGGGCACTTAAAACATGAATACCATCTACCATCTGGCTGTTAAGACGTTGACAGATTTCATCAGTAGGAATCGTAGCGGTAAGCTCCATATCGAAATATTCCCCTGTACTGGTAACGCCAACTCCAAGAGGGGCAGCAAAGGACATGATCATATGAGGGCTGTAACCTCCCGAAAAAGCAATTGGAAGCTCTGCGCGGCGGATGGCTTTCTGGAAGTAGCGCATGGTGTCAAGATGTCCTACAAATTTCATAGGCCCTTCTTTCGTAAATTTAATTCTTACCTTCATAACATACGCCTCCTTCATAACGTCTTGCTCCGCAGCCTGCACATTTCTGACGGCAGTTTGGTGTAACCACTTCGCCTTTTGCCTGTTTCCACTCACGGATCAGAAACTCCTTTGTAACACCTGCATCTATGAAATCCCATGGGAGGATTTCATCTGTGCTTCTCTCTCGGAGTGTGTAGAATTCAATGTCAATTCCTGTTTCTGCAAAAGCCTCTTTCCAGATGTCGTAGCGGAAGCTTTCTGACCAGGCATCGTAAAGGGCACCTTTTTCATAGGCTTTTAAGATAACTTCAGAAGCACGGCGGTCACCTCTTGCAAGGAAGCCTTCCAGTGTGGTTACATCCGGTTCATGCCAGTTGTATTTAATACTCTTCTGGTTCAGCTGTGCACGGATTTCTTCTTTTACTACTTTTGCCTTGTCAATAAAATCCTGTTCTGTATACATTGGAGCCCACTGGAATGGGGTAAATGGCTTTGGCACAAAGAAGGATGTGCTGACTACGATCTGAACCTTTCCATGGCGTTTTTCCTTTGGAACGGTATCGTAATATTCTTCTGCAATACGCTCTGCAAGATGAGCAATTCCCTTCATGTCTTTTTCTGTTTCAGTAGGAAGCCCAAGCATGAAATAAAGCTTCACACGGTTCCATCCTCCAACAAATGCCTCATGCGCACCGTGAAGGATCACTTCTTCGGTAAGTCCTTTGTTAATTACATCACGAAGTCTCTGGGAACCAGCTTCCGGGGCAAAAGTAAGGCTGCTTTTCTTAATATCCTGAACCTTGCTCATAACATCCAGGGCAAAAGCATCAATACGAAGTGACGGCAGGGAAATATTAACACCTGCAGATTTAAATTCGTCGATCAGGAAGTTTACCAGCTCTTCCAGATGGGTGTAATCACTGGAACTTAAGGAACTGAGGGAAATTTCCTCATGACCGGAATTCTTCAGCATAGCTCTTGCAGATTCCTTCAGTTCTTCTACATCACGTTCACGGAGAGGTCTGTAGATCATACCAGCCTGGCAGAAACGACAGCCACGGATACATCCACGCTGGATTTCCAAAGTGACACGATCCTGTGTAGCTTTAATAAAAGGAACAACCGGTTTTTCAATCGGGCAATATCCTTTATCCATATCTACGATCAGCTGCTTTTGGACTTTCTCGGGAACTCCCGGACGATTTGGTGCAAAGGATGCAATTGTACCGTTTTCTTTGTATGTGACATCATAAAATGCCGGAACATAAATTCCCGGAATCTGAGCTGCCTTCAGAAGGAACTCCTCCCTGCTGCCTCCGGCTTCCTTATTGGCCTTGTATGCATCAAAAAGCGCATCATACACAGTTTCTCCTTCGCCAATATAAAACAGGTCAAAAAAGGCTGCTAATGGCTCTGGATTATATGCACACGCACCGCCTCCGATTACAATAGGACATGATTCGTCACGGTCAGCTGCTTTCAGTGGAATCTGGGAAAGATCCAGTGTCTGGAGTACGTTAGTATAACACATTTCATATCCAAGTGTGATGCACAGAAAATCAAAATCCCTGACAGGATCCTGGGACTCCAGGGCAAATAACGGGATATTCTGTTCTCTCATAAGCTTATCAAGATCAAGCCATGGGGAATAAACTCGCTCACACCAGACATCAGGGCGTTTATTGAACATATTATAAAGAAGCATCATACCAAGGTTGGACATGCCGATCTCGTAGACATCCGGAAAACAAAACGCCACACGGACATCTATCCCGTCTAAATTTTTCATCACAGAGTTGACCTCCCCGCCGATGTAGCGGGCTGCTTTGTCAACACTGAGTAATATTTCGTCACTAAGTGCTAATTTTCTCATTCTTTTCCTTTCACGATTTGTCACTATTTGCCAAATACAGAACTTCTTCTGTTTAGATTTGGATAGTGACTTTTTTTCTGAATAAGTGGGAAAAATAATGCTCATTTTTGAACCTATTTTTACCCCGAAAACGGCATTTGGTCACTGCGGTATCGGCTGTGGTATATGCCGTTAATTATCCTATTATAATACAGGTCATTTCAGAAATTCAAGAGAAATCGTGTGCTTTTGTGGAAATGGTGAAAATTGTCTGCTGTCACTCCTTTTTTACAAGATTCTTTTTTTCAATACTAATATGTCATATTTTTTGTTTCTGTCAAAAAATGTTGAGGTGCTTGTCACTTTTGGGCTATCTGTTTTCTTGGAAAACCTTTCTTAAATAACCATTCTTAAAAATATTACATATTAAACGCGTAAGTATTCTATAAATATATTTCTTTGTATGGACATCCACCTTACAGGATTAATATGTCATTTTTTTAGAATTTTGTCAAAAATTTTTCATAAAAGATCAGATTCTGAGCGAAAATCGGACAATATATAATTGAAAGACAATTAAACGCTCAGCCAATGATGGCAGAAAGGAAAAAAGAATGAGAAAAGAATCAAAAGAAATGGCTGTTACAGCCACAACAATGAAAAAAGAGAAAAGGAACGAAAATGCTGCAACTACTTTTGTCAATTACCTGGAGAGCTGGTACCAGAACGAATACCTTCCGAATTCAACCAGCAGCAGTACGGATGCTTACTACCACTGGATGATCTTCAATGTCATTGAACCCAACCTTCCGGATAAGGAGCGGGCGGTTGACGATATCGATGCAGAATATCTGAATGCTCTTTTGGCACGTATCGACCGAAAAAATGAAAATATGGCTGCTTCGGCATACCGTTTTCTGCGTGTTTTTATAAAGGATAGTTTTGAACCAGATACCGGAGATTATGAACTTTTCTTTCAATTAAAAAAATATTCCGTGTTGGAAAAAGATCCGGTTCTTTATACAGCGGAACAGCTTACCTGCTTTTTATCAGCTGCAAAGAAAGACAACACCTCCCATTATCTGGAATATGCCCTGGCGCTTTACTGTGGGCTGAAACCCGGAGAAATCCTTGGACTTAAATATGACAGTTTCAATCTGGAGGCAGGTACGGTAACGATCTGCGGGCTGCATGCACGGAACTATATGTCCGCTGACAGGAATGGAGTTAACGGTAGCCAGAACTTCAAATACAGTGGCAGAAAACTCCGTTCAGACAGCAATTACCGTACTGTGCCTGTTCCGGAATTTTTATTTGATGAGATCAGGGACCGGAGATATCTGAATGAGGGCATTATTCTGAAATATCCTGGACTGGCCGAAGAAGGCGCCCTGTGCCTTGGTCCATATGGAAAAGTCAAGACGCTTCCCACACTGAATACCAGACTGAAAAAGATCACTCAGTCCTATGGCCTGCCCCGCATCTCCCTTGGAGATCTGAGATATATGTATCTCGCAGATCTTATCAAAAAGGAAAAACAGTTTAAAAAGATCATGGAACTTTTCGGATATGCAAATCCTTACCGGATGCTGAACCTCTGCCAGCAGATCGCGGATATCCAGGGAGAGACTTTAACTGTAAACGTTCCGTTTCCTGAGATATTTTATTATAAAATGTAAAGCTGATTTTAATCATAAAAATAATTCCAATAAGCATGAGTATCGGGAAGCTGGTAGGGTTTCTGTTCCACATTGCACTGCCTTTTCGGTTCCACGCAGCCCTGTTCCTTCGATAAAAGATGATGGGCCAACACATACTCTTCGATTATCTTTGAGATGTCATAGGTTTCCTGTTTCTGGGAGGCTACATAGATCCTGCTGGTAAAATCCGGGCTGTAATGTCCAAGACATTTAGAGATCGTTTTCATGTTGACCTGGTACTGTGCGAGGACTGTGGCATAGGTATTCCGGAATTTTCTCCAGGGTAGCCGGGAGATCCCGCTCTGTTCCATCAGGCGGTTGTAAGACTTGATATAAAAACTACGGTTATGGCACTGCCCGTTTTCATGACAGCAGATGTAGCCCAGATCCAGGAATTCTGGATCAGAAGCTTTGCGTTTTTCGTAGCGCTGTCGTTCCAGGAGGATCTCATCCAGGACAAAATCAGCCAGTACTACTGCTCTTTTGCTGTTTTTTGTTTTCAGTGGGAGTTCACTGCACAGTACCGGCCTGTTCTCCTGCGCCACTTCCATGTACAGGTTCTTTCCAAGCTGGCGTTCCACAAAAAGTTTCTTGCCAAGGAAATCAATATCGCTGTACCGGAGTCCGGTGATCTCAGAAATCCGCAGGCCGGCAGTGACGGCAAGGAGCATGGGCAGATAAATCATGGGTTCCTGCTGTTTACACAGATATAAAAGATGGGCAGCTTGTTCCACGGTATAAACCTGCTGCCGGGTATCCACTTTTTTCTTCTGGCATGGCTGTTTTACTTCGGAAGAGATCCCGGTATAGATATCTCTGGAAAGATAGTTGTGTTTCCGCGCATAGCAAAGGGAAGCCGTGACGACACCCGCCGCAGTTCTTAATACTCCCGGATGGGGAATACCAGACAATGCCTTTACCAGGTCTCTTCTCTGCAGCGCATCCAGCTTTTTATGGCCGAGTTTAGGAAGCAGATAGTTTTCTATGATATTCCGGTAAGCGTTGTAGGTATTATAAGTGATCCTTTTTTGACCGAGCATATGATGGTAAAACCAGAAATCATAAAACTCTTTCACGGTATAAGAAAAAGGGATGAAACTGCCGTTTGCGATTTCCATGAGGGCCTCATCCCTTTCTTGGCGGGCCAGCTGCTTGTTGGAAGAGGTGGTCCGCTGTACCATCTTCACATCGCCGGACTCAAAAACAAGTAAAAGACGGAAACAGTATTTTCGTCTGGCTTTTATGTATATAACGTCACCAAGGGATTTCCCGGAAATGAGCCTGCCATAAAGGAAGGTTTCCTTTACCGGCATCTGGAGATAGGGTTCATTCTTTTTCACAGGTTTTTCCCTCCTTTTTTCCAGCGCCAAGGACCGGGTCCAGGGAACCTGCAACGACAGCACCAACTTCAGGATCCGTACATGGAATCCTGTTGCAAAATGCCAGTGTTGTAGTCTGTTTTGTGTGGCCAAGGATACCAGAGACTGCTTCAAGGGAAAAATCCTGTTCGAGAAGAAAACGGGCGAACATATATCTCAGATCACGCATGTTCAGTCTTGGAAGACCCGCTTCTGTGGTGATCACTTTTAAAGCAGCTCCTAATGTAGAAACAGACTTTATCTTTGCTGTGGGGCCAAGACAAAGATAAGATTTATAGCCTGTAGCTGATGGATATTTTGTCAGGAGTTTCCTGTTTTCTTTCCGCCGGGCAGAAAGTTCCGAAAATAAAAAAGACGGAATTTTTAAGCTTCGGTTCTGTTTGGTCCCTTCCAGTTTTTTTAACTGGCAGTTCTTCCCGGAATCGTTCGAGGTATAGATCCTCTGGATTGTGATAGTCTGCTCATGACGGTTGAAATCCGAATACTTCAGTCCAAGGATTTCCCCGGGTGTCAGGCCGCAGAAAAGAGCCAGTTGAATCTCCAGGTAATGGTTGGAATTGGAAGCGGCAGTCAGGAATGTGCGAAGCTGTTCCGGGGAATAGAAAACCGGATTTCCGGGAGACTCCGGATAGTGCCGGATCTGCTGGAAGTCCATATCTGGAAGCCAGTTGTTTACACGGGCGTGTTTCAAAGCGTTGTGTAGCAGCTTATATGCATAATAGCCTCCATTGCAGCAGTAAGCCTGACAGGATTCCAGAACCCTATTGAGATAATCAAGAGTGACACATCCCAAAAGAATATCCTTATGCAGATGAGGCTGGATGATCAGGTTTATGATCCATTGCTTTTGAACCAGTGTACGGCTGCCATTAGAACCCTGAGCACACACATCATTCAGCCAGTAATCCAGATATTCCGAAAAGGTAAAAGGCATATCCCGCTCCTTTTTCAGTTTGGACAACTGGTCGTGGTAAGAAACCAGGGAACGTTGATAGCTCTCTTCTGCTTCTTCCCGGGATGAAAACCCGGTACGACGGCCGTATTCAATGGTGCAGATAAGAGGATTTACCAATTTGGTCAGATGAGCCCAGGTACCGTTGTCTTCCTGAAAGACGGGGGTTTTTGCTTGTTCTTTCATTGATTTGTTTTCTCCTTTGTGTGTTTGATATGCTTACAGATATTTCTCTATTACGAAACATTATATGAAGTTTCTCGGCTATTATCAATACAAAAGTTTCTTAATAACGAATTATTGATGAAAGTAGGGAATATCATGCAGAAACTCAGACCGGATATGAACATTGGCGGGAACATACAGAAAATACGGTATAGCCGAAAGCTTACACAGGATCAAGTGATTGCCAAAATGAATCTCATGGGGATCCAGATCTCCAAAAGTACCTATGCGAAGCTGGAAACAAATCGGATGAATATTAAAGTAAGCGAACTGGTGGCCATGAAGGAAATCTTTGAATGTGAGTTTAATGATTTCTTTGAAGAGCTGAATGAGTAATAATATAGATAAAATATTATTCGGGGAACTCTCTTATTATCTAGGTATATGGCAAAACGTAATTATATAAGAGGGTTCTCTGTCTTTTTATATAAGATAATGTCGTATGTGACAAAATGTTTACAAGAAGGTCAGAATTTTTAAATTCCTGATTTCTCTTAGCTTATGCGCCTATATCATATTGAAATTTCGCATATATAGAATGCCGCATTTTTTCATATAATTGCTTAAAATTTTCTTCTGCATCGTCAGAAGAGATAGTATTTGAAGTGATTAAGTCACTTTCGAGCCGACTGCTGTAATTAAGGGCAAACTCAGGGTATTTCAGAAATGTATCCAGGGCAGCAGATTCCAGTTCCTCTCCTACTTTCAAACGTTCCAACTGAATACTATCAAAAAGTTCTTGTGTCATAGGTACGATCCCGTATATTGCAGCCCATTGAGTCTGAGTGAAATGTTTCAATTCTGCCGGCAATGTCAGTAATTTTTGTTTTTGCTCCAAGGTCAATTCGTTGAATAAACTTTTTTCCATAATCAAAATTTCCTCCCATTGGAATAAGTGTGTGCAAGTAATTACAGTAGAGATTCTACAACTTATAATTCAATTATATATTAGTTATCCTATACTTACAATCCTGAATAATATTGTAGTTGAGGGTAATGGTATATGGAAGATCGTAATTATGGAACTATCCGGATCAAATTGGATGAAATGATAGAAAAGCAAAACATCAGTAAGAACAAATTGGCTCACCGCGCCGAAATGCAAAGGACCCAACTCAACCAGTTTTGTAAAGGAACGGTAACACGGCTGGATACCGCTGTTTTAGCCAGGTTGTGCTGTGCATTGAATTGTAAGATCGAGGATCTGTTGGAGTACGTTCCACCAGAAAATAAGGAAAAATAAATATATCTCATAAGCTAAAAAGTGCAGAGAAGTATATTATACAGTTATACGTCTCTGTACTTTTTTGCTTATGATGGTCATATCCTTAATGAAATCATTGTAGGTAACCATCCGCTATGTTTTCACTCATGTGTGAGATATACCCCAACAACCTATATTCCCTTTCATTTTTCCAGTCACAGATCGTGCCATCAGCAAAATTAAAATCTATACCTCTTCCCTTTGCAATATTCATACTTCTTGTAAATGTATTGTATAATCCTACTGTAGCCCATGAAAAAGCTGTATCCATGAAAAACACAGCTATCTCATAAGTGATATTGAATCCACAGCCAATCGTGCTACAATAAAATTATACATTTCAATATAAGAAGGAGGTCATTCTATGGCACTGCAAGAAGATTTCAATCAAATAATAGATTACGCACATTTTTGGAACTGGGCTCCTGATTGGGGAGAAGTGCAAAGAATATACGAGAAATTCCCTGATTCCTTCTCCGTACTTACGCCCTTTGCGTATTCCTATTTGGAAGAACTGATTAGAATTACAACCTCCGACTATGGACTTCCTTTATTCGATCGTAATGGGCAACCAGTTAAGGTCAATGTTGGCATGAAGTTGATTTCTTTGGCAATAGCAGAAAATCAAAATAATCAGGAATATGTCAAGGTTCTGGAAGAAACAAAGAAATATTTCAAATATGTAAAAGTAAACAACGATGAAAACGGGCGAAACAGAGTTATGCATGGATTCGTTCATCCCCGTTTTTGGAGCAAGGAGAACTTCGAACAACTCATTCATCATATTGCTGTTCTTTCACCTTACTCAAAGTTTTAATCTATAACTTCGCTTTGAAATACGTTTGGAATACTCGCTTGTGATTCTGAGGAACCATCTTGAAAGGATCTGCGTTTAGCAATTCCGATTGAGATTTCACCTGTTTTAAGAGATTTAATAACTGTTATATTTTGTTATTAAATTCTCCGTAAACCCTTGAAAACACTGAATTTATCACTGGTGAGCTTTCCCTTATTGTTTCCCTTGTGTTATATTGTCCCACCAGTGTTTACGAACTCTGATAAGGGCAAATACAAGGGCAAGAAAATCCTATAAAACAGTATAACACAAAATAAAAGTGACATGGTGAACTGATTGAAATGCTTCTGATTTTTGCAACAAATGATTGATTTAACGATAAGGAGATTTGATACGATGAGAACAATATTTGCAGAATACAATCCCAAGCGCAACAGTATTGATGTTTATACCTCTGTTGGCTATATGCTCCGCATTGACTGTTGGGAAGCTGAAAAGGACTTAAAAACCACATCAGGATCAGACTGTGCATTAAACGCACTCGCCATTGATGATCCTCTTGAATATGCAAGATTATATCTTGATGGAAATTTGCAGATGTGGGTAGATGCGGAAGACTCATTAGATATTTTTTAATTTTTAAACAAATACAACAGTTTAAATAACTATTAGCTACAATATTTCCGGAAAATTCATCATAGGTTTGTATAAACGCAAAGAAACGGCGGCTCTGAAAATCAAAGTCGCCGTTCTAAATTGTCTGGTTTTTCTTTTGCCGTCATGCGGCAGATAATCAATTCATTCTATTTTGAACTTCTTTTATGCTACCTGATGTCTGCAATAGGAATGAATCGCCAAGAATGTAAACACAAATAATTCAATTCCTGCCGAAATCAAAATAACATGCGGTGTCCAGAAACTCATTCCACCGATATTCAGATAATTGAAATTTGCAAGCTGAGAAAGGAAATTGTTCTGCATACCAATTCCGGCAGATGGAAGTATGGTAGAGAGCCATGTTGCTCCCATCGCCACATAAGCAAAAAGCGACATGAGAAGAACTACGATAGAGATCAGCAAAACTGTCAATGTGTCTTTACATTTTGCAGACAGGAACAACATACAGCTAACCGTTGCTAATACAGAAAGTAAGCCCGCTGCTGCGAGAATTATCTGCAACTGCCCCAGATTGATGTTTGGCAGGTTACAGTCAGGTAACGCTGGAAAAAACTAATTCCTGAATTTGATTCTTTTTTCATGATATCTGCTCTCCTTAAATTATTTACAACAATCCCCGTCACCGCATCCAAGGCAAGTAAGGGATTATATAAAGTGTTTGTAATTCATCAATGTCTCACAATTCAAAGAATAGTGATGCCATTTTCCTTCCTTACGATCATTCACAAGGCCGCATCCTACTAATATCTTCATATGATGGGATAAAGTTGGCTGGGTAATTTCAAATCTTTCCAAAAGTTTACCCCCGCACTTTTCTCCATCCGACAGCATCTGTACAATTTCCAGCCGGTTCGCATCGCCCAAAGCCTTGCATATCAAAGCCACATCCATTGCATTCATATTGACACCTCACATTGATCATTGTCTATGTTCAATATAATATATACATAGATATTTGTCAATGTATGTATTTTTAAAAAAGAGAATCAAGTTTTTGATTCTCTTCATACATTCATTATAGCTTTTATCATCCATTTTATTTGCCCCAAACAGCCGCTGCATTCGACCTTACAAGCAGTTCTTCCACAGGCAGACCAATCGGACAAATATCATGACAAGATAACGACTTCCCGCATCCCTCAAAATATTTCTTCTTATATTCAGCAGAAATCTCATTCAAATGAGTGCTTTCCTGTTCTTCATTCAGAATCCGAAATGCGTTGACTGCAGCAACAGCGCCTGCGAAAGTCCCATTTGCAGAGAAGTTAGGACACACTTCAAGGCAGAAGCCACACATCAGACAGCGTGCCGACTGGTATCTCGGTTCATGTGTCCACGGATTCATATAAGCTTCACTTTCAAGCCAAAGGTTCAGTTTTTTCAAATTTTCAAACAGAATTGACCGGTCAACGATCAAATCTCTTACAAGCGGAAATTTGCTTAAAGGTTCCAAGATGATTGTAGAACCTTTTAACGTATGTAGAAATGTAGAGCATGCCAACCTCGGACGTTCGTTAATCAGCATGGCGCAAGCCCCACATTTTCGCACCATACAGCTACATTCCCAGCTGATGGGAGTAACTATATTTCCTGAGTTATCTTTCAAAGGGGTTCTACTGTTCAATTCCTTTAGAACAGTGGCAACAGAGCTGTTTTTGCTTCCGTCATACTCAAATTCCTGCCAATAACTGTCTGATTTCTGACTCTCCTGCCGCCTGATTCTTATTTTATATACCAAGTGAATCACCGCCTTTCTGGAACAGGTACAAAGGAAATCTGTATCTGCTTTCCATCAAATCTGGCTACCGTTGTTTTAAGGTAATCATCGTCATTGCTCTTCGGATAATCCTCCCGCCAGTGTGCACCACGGCTTTCTTTTCTTGCAAGAGCACTCTTTAGAACTGCCATGCCAAGCAATGGGAGATTTCCTGTCAGCGCTTGTACCGTTTGAATCCCATTTAACAACGTATTCTCATTTCTGACAACGCCCATAGTCTCCTGCATCACTTTGTTTAATTGCTTTATTTCTGAAATTTGAGACGCTGGTGGAAAATCTATCTGTGTCGCACAAGATAGATCTACTACATCTGCCTGTTCGCATGCTGATTTTGCCGCAACACGTCCTCCGTATAACGCTCCTAACAGAGAATTTCCACCAAGACGGTTGGCACCATGATATTGGGCACAGCATTCTCCGGCAGCGCAAAGATTCTGAATCGGCGTTCTGTGCTGCTCATCCACCAGAATGCCTCCCATAAAATAGTGAATTCCCGGTAAAACAGACACCGGTTCCTTTCGTATATCTTTATGCAGATAGGTCATACAATCGTCTGCCAGACCAGATAGCTTATTTGAAATAATCTCCTCCGATATTTCCGTCATGTCAAGAAATACCTCTGATTCATGGCTGACCTTCCATATCTCTCTGGCGGTAATATCTCGTGGCATCAGATTTCCAAGCTCCGGGTATTTTTCCTCCATGAAATACCATTGTTTTCCATCTTTCATGGCAAACAACCTGCCACCTTCCCCTCTGGCCGCCTCGCTGATGAGCATGCGTTTTCCACCACATTTCACAGTTGTCGGATGGTACTGGATCATCTCGCCATTTGCCAGAGGAACACCAAGCCGGAACAATTCTGCGGTGACTTCTCCTGTATTGCTCAGCGAACCCGTTGTATTTCCAAACAATCCGTGCATACCACCGGTGGCAACAATAACCGCATTCCCCGGTAATTCCACAGTCTCCTGACTGTATTCATCCCTGATTACGCAGCCACAACAAATATTGCCACACAGACGAAGTGTTAGGAAAGAATGATGGCTGAACCGTTCTACCATACCAGATGCTTCTTTCCTGCGAACAGCATCTATCATAGCTGTCATGATCTGCTTCCCGGTATCGCTCTGTGCAAAAGCAGTCCGTTTCTTTTTCTGCCCGCCAAAATTCCGCAGATCCACATCATCATAGCCACTCATGTTAAATTTAACTCCAAGTTTTAGCAGCCAGTGCACCAGCTCCGGTGCTGCCTGTGTCATTCCCCAAACTGCATTTGGATCTGCCAGACCACATGCTGCCTTTATTGTATCTGTAAAATGTTCTTCGGGACTGTCGTTTTCATCTTTTGTATTCAAAGCTGCGTTGATACCGCCCTCCGCCATAACAGACTGTGCCCGCTCTGACGGAAGGGAGGAAACCAGTTTTACATTGCATCCATTTTCCGCTGCCTGCAAAGCCGCTGAAAGTCCTGCCAGTCCAGCACCTATAATAACAATTGTCTTACTCATAGATATTGCCACCCAATATAATATAAAATAACCGCTCCCGCTATAAAAAGAAGAAGCACCGAAAGGATCAAATAAATATCACTCCTTCGTTCTTTATAACTGATGATTCCCAGTGATACGAGCAATGGGCGGATATTGATAAAAATATGGACAAAGATTGCCGCTACGAACAAAAGCTGAGTTACCATCTTTACCGTTGTAAAAGGGAACAAAATATATGTCCCATTCTGCACCTTTCCAAACAAGCCAATATGGAATAACAGCAGAATCATTATTGCCAGCCCACTGGCTCGTCTCGCCCAGAATATGGCGTTCTGTTTCAGATACATTTTTCCGGATTGCTTCGCTGTCTGTAAACTCTGAACTGTCAGGATGACACCAATCACCGTATGCACAACAAGAATACCAACACCAATCCATGCAAGAAGTTTCCCTGCACTACTTCCAACTCCGTTCAGCATAAAGCTTCCCATGATTCCATGAATCATAAAAATGAGAAGCATTAAAACAGACAAAATCGTATTCCATTTTCTCATAAATTCCCGCTCACCTCATTTCTTCGCTGTCCATGATCATATAGTCCATCTGTGTTAGCGTTGTAACGTCAATAAAATCATCCGATGCCAGGAATACATCATACTTTCCACTTACCACTCTTGATAGCATCATTGTGTTACTGTACTCTTTCAGATCTACGAAAAAACCGGCCTGTTTCAACCTGTCACAGAGTTTCTTAGCATAACTGACAAGCGGATAATCCGTCTCAGATACATATAACCGAAAACTAATGTCCGTTTTCATGAGATCTGTTTCATTTGTTTCCGAATCGTCCAGTGCCAATTCTTTTAATTTATTCCGGGTGTTCTCGTTGTCGAGACCATCTGACATCATATTAATACCGAGAACATAAGAGCCTTCCAACTGTGCGGAGGCTTGAGCCGCCTTTTTTGACTTCGGTGTTGCTCCTGTGACTGCATCAATCATAGAAGGCGGTGAATGTAATATGACACCAAAACCTACAAGAAAAACAATCGTAACAACTAACAGAATCAGTTTTCGTTTCACATTCCCACCTCATTTCCTATTTTTTCAAAATTCTCATTGCGTTCAAAACAGCAATTATGGTAACGCCTACATCACCAAATACAGCTTCCCACATTCCCGCAATACCAAGAGCGCCAAGAATCAGGAACACACTCTTAATTCCAAGGGCAATCACTATATTCTGCATGACAATTTGCTTTGTCGCTTTTGCCACATCAATCGCATCCACCAGCTTAGATGGTTCATCTGTCATCAGAACCACATCCGCAGCTTCAATGGCCGCATCTGAACCAAGACCACCCATTGCGATACCAACATCCGCACGAGCAAGGACAGGAGCGTCATTGATACCATCACCAACAAAAGCTAATTTGCTTCCCTGTCTCTTTTTACTGTCCAAAAGCTCAACCTTTTCCACTTTTTGATCAGGAAACAGTTGTGCATAATATTCATCCAACTGCAATTCTTCCGCAACAGCCTTTCCGATTTTTTCATCATCACCAGTAAGCATGACTGTTTTTTCCACACCGATATGTTTCAAATCAGAAATTACTTTTTTGCTGTCCGGCTTTACTTCATCTGTTATCAAAATGCATCCGGCATATTGACCATCTACTGCTACATAAACCTTTGTACCAACTTTTTCACAGGCTGTGTACTCCACATGCTCTGAATCCATAAGTTTCGTATTGCCAGCATAAACTTTCTTCTTTCCTGCCATGGCACTGATTCCATATCCGGAAATTTCCTTGTAATCAGAGATAACTGATTGGTCAATTTCTTTTCCATAAGCAGAGAGAATGGATTTTGCAATAGGATGGTTAGAAAAGCTCTCTGCCTGGACCGCATACTCCAGAACCTGTTCTTTTGAAAATCCATTTGCAGGCAGAATATCAGTCACATTGAAAACACCCTTTGTAAGTGTTCCAGTTTTATCGAACACAATAATGCTGACATTATTAAGCGCCTCTAAATAATTACTTCCTTTTACAAGAACACCTCGTTTAGATGCCGCACCAATACCTCCGAAGAAAGTCAGCGGGATTGAAATGACCAATGCACATGGGCAAGATACCACAAGGAAAACAAATCCTCTGCGAATCCACTCTGTCCAACCTCCACCAAGAAGGATCGGTGGCAGAATTGCCAGAATAGCTGCTAAGATTACAACAACAGGAGTGTAATAACGTGCAAATGTAGTAATGAAATTTTCTGTTGGTGCTTTTCTACTGGACGCATTCTCCACAAGATCAATAATCTTTGAAGCAGTAGATTCACCAAATGCTTTCGTTGTCTTAATCGTTAAAACACCCGTCTGATTCATACAACCGGAAAGTGCTTCGTCTCCTTTATGAACGCTTCTCGGAACCGATTCTCCAGTTAAAGCCCTCGTATCCAGCATAGAATCTCCATCCAATACCACACCGTCTAATGGGATTTTTTCACCAGGCTTTACAATAATAATCTCACCAATGGCAACACTTTCAGGAGATATGGTAATCAATTCTCCGTTCCTTCTGACTGTAGCACAATCCGGACGTATATCCATTAAATCTGATATAGATTTTTTGGAACGCTCAACAGCCAATGACTGGAAAAATTCACCAACTTGATAGAACAGCATAACAGCAACTGCTTCCGGATATTCACCAATGACAAAAGCACCAATCGTAGAAACGCTCATCAGGAAATGTTCATCAAACACACGTCCCTTTGAAATATTCCTCACAGCTTGCCATACAACATCCCCGCCAAGAATAATATAGGAGACAATGAGAAAAACTAACTCGACAGGCAGTGGTACTTTCGCAAAAACTGTCAATGCCATACCAATACCATAGATTGCTGCGCCAATCGCTAAACGAATCGTCAACTTCTTGTCCTCATTGTTATAGGATGTATTGGTATCCTGTTTTTTTGCAGGTATATAGTATTCCTGTGCAATTTCGGAAACTTCTACATCTGGCTCATGGCTGTGGACAATCGTTTCAATCTGACTGGCTATTGTATTTGCGGCAACTGGAGCAACATTGATTG
>NZ_JBCOMJ010000017.1:17631-103078 GCF_040924225.1 Ruminococcus sp. RTP21484sp1_RTP21277st1_D2_RTP21277_210401
TGTCAGCGTCTGCTTCATCAAATTTACAACTGAGGATTGTACTCCATCCAATTCTCCGACTTCTTTTTCAATTTTTGCGGAGCAGTTCGGACAGTCCAAGCCCTTTAACAAATAACTCTTTGTAACGGGGATAATTGTTTCTTCCTGAACCTCCACACTCGGCTCATGGCTGTGGACAATCGTTTCAATCTGACTGGCTATTGTATTTGCGGCAGCTGGAGCAACATTGATTGTCAGCGTCTGCTTCATCAAATTTACAACTGAGGATTGTACTCCATCCAATTCTCCGACTTCTTTTTCAATTTTTGCAGAACAATTCGGACAATCCAATCCTTTTAACGAATAACTCTTTGTAACATTCATAACGGTTTCTTCCTGAACTTCCACATCGGGCTCATGACTATGAACAATCGTTTCAATCTGACTGGCTATCGTATCTGCGGCTGTCTGAGTAACATTGATTGTAAGCGTCTGCTTCATCAGATTTACCACTGAGGATTGCACTCCATCCAACTCTCCGATTTCTTTTTCAATTTTTGCGGAACAATTTGGACAGTCCAACCCTTTTAATAGAAATATGCGTTTCATGATAATCTCCTTATAATTTGTTTAATTGTTCAATTACTCAACTATAATATTAAAAAATATTATTTCTGCCAAAGATGCTCAAATCCCTTGTCAATAATCTCTTTCACATGATCATCTGCCAGCGAGTAGTAAACTATCTGTGCTTCTTTACGGAATTTTACCAGATTCGCTAGGCGTAATGCCTTTAACTGATGCGAAATTGCAGATTTTGTTACCCCCAGTAGCACTGCAAGATCACATACACACATCTCACTCTGTTCTAGAGCGTGTAAGATTTGTACTCTAGTTCCATCTCCAAATAGCTTAAACAAAGAAGCCAACTGGATATAATCATCTTTTGGCTGCATCTTGGATTTCACATCATTCACAATATCCTCATGAATTACATCGCAATTACAAATATAAGACGTTTTTGACATATATTCACCTCCAAATAATAATAGTTGAACAATTACTCAACTATTATTATACTTATTTTTAAATTAATGTCAATAAGCTGATGTTAGTTCCCCATAAATTTTACAATTAAAACCAGCTCTTTATTCTTTTCTTAATCTTTTTTTCCCAGTATACCGTTTTGGCTTTCTTGTCACACTTCCTGTAAATTCCGATTGAGCTTTCCCTTATTGTTTCCCTTGTGTTATATCGTCCCGCCAGTGTTTACGAACTCTGATAAGGGAAAATACAAGACCAAGAAAATTATGTAAAACAGTATAACACAAAATAAAAGTGACATGGTGAACTGATTGAAATGCTTCTGATTTTTGTAGCAAATAATTGATTGAACGATAAGAAGATAAAATACGATGAGAACAATATTTGCAGAATATAATCCCGGACGAAACAGCATTGATGTTTATATCAGTGCAGGCTATATGCTTCGCATTGACTGCTGGAAAGCAGAAAAGAATTTGAGAACCACACCCGGATCAGATTGTGCATTAAACACACTTGCCATTGATGAACCACTAGAATATGCGAGACTGTATCTTGATGGAAATTTACAGATGTGGGGTAGATGCAGAAGATTCCTTGACATTATAGTAATGTTCAAAAAACGCTGAGAATAATTTCTTCTCAGCGTTTCTGACGACTATTCGGACTTATTTTTTCCAGTAATTCTATTGTTTATGTTATTCCTGCTATATTGGAAGAAGATATCAAAGCACTGATTTATTGATTGTAATTATATTTTTTTCACTCTGCAAACCCGGAAGTTATATCATCACTTTGCTGCCAGATACTATAGATCTGATACAACATTGATCGGATTTCCTTCCATAAACTGCTTTATATTATCCGCCAGAATAGAAACCAACCGCTGTCTTGTCTCAAGTCCTTTCCATCCCATATGTGGCGTCAAAAGGACTTGATCCATAGTATAAAGAGGGTTTGTTTCTTCAGGTGGTTCAGTTTCCTGAACATCAAGTCCGGCTCCTGCAATCATACCATTTTCTAATGCTTCTATAAGAGCAGCCTCATCAATAAGCGCACCTCTTGAAGTATTAATAATAAACGCTGATGGCTTCATAAGCGATAGAGTTTCTTTATTGATCATATGTTTTGTACTTTCTGTCAATGGACAGTGCATGGAAACATAATCACTATTCTTAAGCAGCTCCTCAAGCGATACATAGCAGATCCCCTTCTCATCCTCTTTCGGTGTCCTGGCATATACAAGTATGTTCATATCCAAAGCCTGTGCGATCTGGATAACTTTCCTGCCAATGTGTCCTGCACCTATAACACCAAGTGTTTTTCCATTTACCTCAACATGCGGAACCTGAAGATTTCTGGTAAAATTGTCATGATTTCCGCATGCCAGCATCTTCATCTGTACCTGCATTGCAGAACTCAGATTCAATATCATCATGATCGCAGTATGTGCCACACGTTCTGTGCTGTATGCCGGGATATTGCAGACTGTAATCCCCTTCTTTCGTGCTGCTTCAAGATCAATATTATTATATCCTGTACCTGCCTCGCAGATCAGTTTAACAGATTCCGGAAATTTCTGTATCATTTCTGCACTCACAGGCATCTCCTTTGTTACAATGATATCTGCACCCTGAATACGCTCTGACAGCTGCTGTTCTGTTGTATCATCATATACTGTAACATCAGAAGATAAAACGGAAAAATCCAGCTTCCCATCAAAATTCATTTTCTTTGCATTCAATACCACACATTTATCGTTCATACTATAAATTTCTCCTTTTAAATTACTTTAGGCTATCGAGATTGCACCTCTTTATCAGTCGGCCATGATCTCCGAAGAGCCACATAGGATATTAAAAAGTTTGCAAACCAACCTGCTGGTACAGCAAGCCAGACAAACACAATGCCAAAACGCGGTGCACAAATCAAAGCAACCGACAGACGGATCGCCAGATTCACCATATTTGCAATAAGGAACGGGCGCATGATTCCAAGACCACGAAGGACCCCATCGGTTGCCATTTTGATTCCCATAAAGATGAAGAAGTAACCGAGCCATCTCATATAACCCTCGGATACCTGATAAGCCAGGGCAGTTCCATCTTTACCAAGGAATAGTGAGGAAATCTGAGTATGCAATGTTTCAATGACTATAAAAGCAAGAACTGCAAAACATACATCTAACACCAGTGCAGCGTGATATCCTTTTTTGATCCGTTCAATTTTCTTTGCACCAAGATTCTGGGAAACATATGGGGAAACCGCATTGCCAATGGATACAAAAATCAATGAAAAAACATTCTCTACCCGCATCGTCGCCGCATAACCCGCAAGTGCCTGTGTACCGAAAGGATTTACAACAGCCTGTACGATCATCATACCGATGGACACTGTAGACTGCTGAAGAACCGAAGGTACAGCAATTTGAAGCATGGAATATAACTCCTGCCTGTCAAACCAGTCAAAGCGACTTTTATATCGACGCATCCGGCTAAGGAAAAGAAAAAGTGAAAACACCGCAGAAATCCCCTGTGCTATAAGAGTCGCAAGGGCTGCACCAAACACACCGAGACCAAGTCCTGCCACCATCCAAAGATCCATAAAAATATTTAAGATTGACGAGAATACCAGGAGCCCCAGTGGGATTTTTGATTCACCAATGGAAGTGAACATGTTGGAAAGAATGTTATACATAAACAGAAACGGAAAGCCCACAAAATAGACCCGCAGATATAACACTGCATCATTCAGTATATCGCCAGGGGTTTGTAATACTCTCATCATCGAGTGGGAAAAGCAAAAGCCAAAAACACCAAGGACTATGCTTAAAATTAAAAAGCTAAACAAGGACGTTGACACGATGGTCTTCATTTTTCCATACTCCCTGGCACCGAAATAGCGGCTCACGAGCACACCGGCACCGACACCTGCCCCCAGTGCCACACAAATGAAAACATTGGTCAGCGCTGCGCAGGCCCCGACAGCTGCAAGTGCAGAGGAGCCAACAAATTGGCCGACGATGATAGAGTCAGCCATATTGTATATTTGCTGAAAAAAACTGCCCAAAATCATTGGCATTGCAAAAACCGTCAACGCTTTAAGAGGCGTATCTGTGAGCAAATATTCATCTTTTGACATTATCATATTCCTCCAAAGCCTTTATAATTTCGCTTATTCTTTCCTTCACCAGAATCTATTCCATACATTCAAAACGCAAGTTTTAAATTACGTTATGAAACAATTATATGTAGCTACAGCTGCTAAGTCAAGCCCGCGTTTACTTTCAGCTAAATAAATGATATGATATTTAATATCCGGAGGATATTATTTTACAGGAGGGACACTTATGTAACTGAACGGTTTAGATGAACTGGATCAGAAAATCATCCAGTTGCTTATAGAAAATGCACGTATTTCTTACTCTGATATCGGTAAAGAAACCGGTATTTCCAGAGTGGCAGTAAAAGCCCGGATTCAGGCTCTGGAGAAACAAGGCATAATTGAAGAATATACAACTATAATAAACCCTCAAAAGATCAGCGGTGCTGTTTCATGCTATTTTGAAATCGAGATAAAACCAGACCATCTGTCGCAGGTGACAGATATATTACATAATAATGATACTGTCACGCAGATTTACCGTGTCACAGGAAGAGACAAGCTGCATGTACATGCCGTTGCTTCATCAAGTGATGAAATGGAACACTTCCTGCACACAGTCATTGATACACTTCCCGGCGTTATCAGCTGCAGCTGCAATACGATCTTATCACGTATTAAAGATATTAAAGGATTACGGCTATAGAAGCCGACATAAAAGGAAATGATTTTTGCTAAGAAAATGCCGGTTTTGACTGGCAAATTTATAAGCTACTTTCATATTTTTAAACACGGACATAACCAGTAGATGGACCTGCACCAACTTTTGCGATATACCCACTCTTAACCAGATTCGTCAAAGTCCTTTCCACGGTAATTTTGCTTATATCAGGACAAAGCTCCATGATTTCTTTCTTTGTAATTTTGCCAACCTTGTTATCAATAACCGCTTTAATTCTATCAGGCTTAGAAAGACTCCGATGCTTCAAATACTCTACACGGCTTTCGAATTCATTGTATGCTTTCAACATGATACCCAGATAATATTTAACAAAAGGCTCATAGCTGTTTTCGCCCTCATGCCAGCCAGTAGAACTTGCTTGAAGGGCTTCATAATATGTTTCTTTTGTCTTTTCAATCAGCATTTCCATACTGACATATTTTCCAACGATGTATCCCGCCTTGTAAAAAAGCAGTAAAGTGAGCAAACGGCTCATCCTACCATTTCCGTCATGCAATACCACATTGGGACTCACAAAGAAATCTATAATTGATTTCCACTTTTTGAGTACGTTCTTTGCCGGTTCCCTCTGCTTGATACACATATATACTGTCAATCAGTTCAACCAGCATAGAACGGTTTAACTCTGTTACATTTTCATACTTGCGTATGGTTTCTAAAAATTTGTTTGTATTTTTCGTCTTGTAGTCCTCGGCTTCGATTTTCTCTTTTAATGCCTTACGCCTTTCTTCAAGTTCTCTCTGCTCATTTTCATAAGTTACAGACATTTTCTCAAAACGTCCATCAGAAATCTTTCCTGCTACATTCTGCTCAAACAGCTTCATTATGATACTGTCAATTTCAGCAATACGCTTTTCTGCCAGTTCCAATTCCTGTTTAAACTGCTTGATTTTCTTACCGCCGCCGGATTCACTCAACACCCTCATTTCTTCAATGAACTGGTCGCCTAATGTTTCCATATTCTTGATATGCTTTTGAATGTCGTCCATGACAATCTTCACTAGAGCGTGTTTGAAAAACATTTCGAGTTGTTTATTTTAACCAAATTAATATTGAGACGATGCATACGAAACCCAGAAAAGTGGAAGCCAGTTTATCATAACGTGTGGCTATTCGGCGAAACGCTTTTAATTTGAGAAAATAGTTTTCTACTAGATGTCTCTCTTTGTAAAGCCACCAATCACAATGACGGTCAAATTTCGCTCCCTTTCTGGAAGGAATCGTTGGTTCTCCACCATGGTCGTAGACATAATCAAGTAATTTATTACTATCGTATCCTCGATCAGCTAATACATTGCTTCCGGTTGTATTCACATGTTCGAGCAATGGAAGTGCGTAATTAATATCATTACGCTGACCTTCACTAATCATAAAATATACCGGATAGCCATAGGCATCCACTACGGCATGGATTTTTGTGCTTGCTCCACCTCGGCTATGTCCGATTTCGTTTGGAGGCCCCCTTTTTTTGCACCTGCACTGTGCTGATGAGCCTGAACAATAGAAGCATCTATAGATAGTTCTGTTAATTCAGCATCAAGGCTTAAAACACGAAAAATGTTATCGATGATGCCATCATCAATCCATTTTCGAAAACGGGAGTAGACGGTTTGCCAGGCACCATAACGTTCTGGAAGATCACGCCAGGGCGCTCCACTGCGGGCAATCCAAACAATTCCGTTAAGAATTGTCCGAGTACATTTTGGGGGGCGGCCCTGTTTTCCAGTATTTTCAGGTGGCAGTAAAGGAGCAATGCGGTTCCATTCTTCATCAGTTAACTCGTATCGTCTCAACATAGTAAACACCCTTTTTTCTTTATTTTAACATGAAAAAGGGTATTAGAATATATGTTTTGTGCAACTTTTATTTTTCAAACACGCTCTAATGCGTCATAGGAAATTGCATGAGTTGTGCAGAGGTTGCTGTTTCTGGCATATGTCCTGCAACGAAATCTCGGCTCTCTCCCGTTTGGATTGGAGAACGCCATATTGCGTCCACAGTCCGGGCATTTTACAAGCCCCACAAACATATTTGGTCGTCCAGTCTTATTTGGTCTTTTCTTTACACTGATGAATTTCTGTACCAGTTCAAAGGTTTCTTCATCAATGATAGCTTCATGGGTGTTTTTTACAACAATCCAATCTTCCTTAGGAACCGCTACCAGTTTTCTGTTCTTGAATGATTTTGTCTGTGTCTTGTGCGATACCATATGACCGAGATACACTTGATTTTCCAAAATCATCTTAACATTTTTTCCAACCCAGTCGGTAGGGAATCGGAACCCTGTGCTTGTTTCCAGCGTGCCATTCTTCATTGCTCTGTAGGCTCTCGGAATCAAAATCTTTTCTTCACACAATGTTCTTGCTATCTGATGAACACTGTTTCCCTGTTTCGACATTTCAAAAATACGCTTGACGATAGGCGCTGTTTCCGGGTCTATCAGTAGTTTACGCTTATTGTTCGGGTCAACCCTATAACCATACGGAGCGAATGAACCGCAGAACCCGCCACTTAAAGCAGTTGTTTTCTTGACGCTTCGGATTTTCTTTGAGGTATCACGTGCATAATACTCATTCATAATAGATTTGAATGGCATCATCTCGTTATCCTCATATCTTGTGTCAACATCATCATTCAGTGCGATAAAGAGAATGTCATTGTTCGGGAAGATTTCTTCCACGTAATACATGAACATGGCATTGTTGCGACCGAACCTTGACATATCCTTTACCATGATTCCACTAGGCTGTGTATCTTCCATAGCGTCCTCAATCATGCGGTTTAAATCCGGTCTGTTGAATGTTGTGCCGGAATAGCCATCATCTACATACTCGTCAATGATTTCAAATCCTTTTTCCTTTGAATAATATCGGAGCATTTGCAACTGGTTTGTGATACTGTTGCTTTCTTTATCAGCGTCACCATCATCTTTGGATAAACGTGCATATAATCTAACTCTTAATCTTGCTTGCTGTTTCGTCATTTTTACTCCTTTCCAACAGCAAACAAACAACTTATATCCTGTTAATATTATACCACGCTACTTAATTATTTTCAGCCGCTTATTACACTGTTCTCAATTTAATATCCATTGTTTTCCTGCTCGATTTCCTTTTGAATCAGCCTTTTAATCAAATGCTGCAAATCCACTGTACCGGAGAACACTGACGTTACATAAAAGGTCGTATTTCCTATTTTTATTGTATTGGACTGTACTGTTTTTCCTATAATCCCACCTCATTTCTTCCAACAAAAAAACACCATTTCTGGTGTCTTTCTGCTAATCTACACTGATTACTTTGCGTTCATACTTCTTTTCCTGCAAATCAATCTCCGCATAAACCATGTATTTGTCATTAAGTTCCGTCTGTCCAGTCTGAATACAGGTTGTCTGATGAATCTGGTTTATCCACTTTCCTTTCTCTGTGTCAGGACTTTCATGTATATGTCCGTGCAGAGAAAGAAGTGGCTGTTTTTCTTTCAGAAATTCGTAAATATCAACAGAGCATATATCCAAATCTTGATAGCGCAACTGTCCTAATCTCAATCCCGCAGGCGGCATGTGCATAACGTAAACCGCTTTTTGTCTATCGTCCGGCAATGGAAGTTTCTTCAGCACATCACACATATGCGGTAATTCTGTTCTGGAATATTCCAGCCAGTTGTAAATCCTGTCATAATCAACAGCATTAGAGATTCCGGCTACAGGACTTAACTGACGCTGCGGAATATAATGTGTTTCTGTAACAACCCTGTCTTTACAACCGAACGGATGGTCTAAAATATAGTTCATGCCGATAAATTCATATCCATTGACAGAAAATTTCCTACCAGCTATATTGCAGACATTTTCAAATCTGTCGCAAAGATTGTCAAACATTTCATCTGCTGCCAGTAAATCATCATTTCCAAGCATGGCAAGGTATGTGATGTCCTGCTTTTTCAGTTCCTCAAAATATTCATCAAGGAATCCATTGATAAAAAACGATTGCTCACTGTGGCGGTCACATTGTTTTGGTAACATATCCCCGCCATTTACAATGACTTTGATTTCCTTTTCAATGGCTACGTCCAGAATCTTTCTGTACTTCTTTTTATCTCCGTGTAAATCTGTAACATACAATATCTTCATATCACTTTCTACCCCTTTTAATACAGCATTTCTTCCTAATCATAGTTAAAAGTATACCATATCAGAGATAGATTATCAGCAGCTTATATCTGACATACAGACTGCAAAATTTTTGCCTTATGCACCTCCTTTACTGTGTGTTTCCGAAGCAGTCAGATGGCTTTGGAAGCTCCACTGGACTTTCACCATTCTCATTCCTATGAGCAGAACCGCACCATGCGAGTGTATCATTATTCAGATATACAGGTCATGGCAGAACGACCATTCCACAAGTCGCTCTCGGATCATTGCATGAATCGCTCGCTTTTTTAGGTCATGGCGTACAATTTCCGCTGGCTCGCTGCATATCAAACGTATCTGACTGCTTTATTCAGTTGTCAAAGAACTACCGACTGTATTTGCCAGTCTATGAAAATCCACTACCTAGATAATGGACTTTCATAGATTGACAAGCGGAGCAGAGGAAAGGGGAAAATGCTCCGCCCGTCTGAATGATTAGATTACGACTATCTCAAAGTTTGCAATCATATCCATGACTGCTGCCTGTATTCTGCCTTTTAATTCAGAATCCACTACCATGTAGACGTTACCGTATTCGTCATACAATTTGCGTAAGCTCAACTTTGATATGTACCCGTCATAGAAATCCAAGATTTCCTGTATTGCAGTTTCATCACCATTCGTAGCCGCCACAATCACAGCAAACGGTATATGTTTTTGGTCTTTGTCCATGCTTATTCCTCCTCCATCATTTTTCGTAATTCTTCCAGAGTGCTTGTCCTGTGACGGTAAACAGTAGTGCGTACCACGTTCATAAGCTCTCCGATTTCTGCGTCAGACATATCCATAAAGTATGACAACAAAATGATATTGCGTTTTCTCTCTGGCAAACATTTGAGTGCTTTGCTTAACTGGTCGTCAGATACTTGTACTTCCATGCCAAGAACATTGAACGCTGTATAATCGCTGGAATACTTGTCATAAACGCCTGCTTTGTTCAATTCCAAATCTGAAATTTCAGAAAACGGAACTTCATGTTTCAAGCGTCTTGAAATATCACGGTTATACTTCATTGCTGCTCTTTTAATGACTTTCTTTGTAAGGCAATCAAACTGTGCTTGAATAGCCTGTTGGAAAGAAGATGACTTCATGCTGATTCACCTCCTTTCTGCGTGAGAGTAGATGAGGGTGTTTTCCCTCTATCCCCCTTTCCGCACAGTAGCTACCCACGCAGCAGCTATTTGTTGCGTTTTCAGAAATGAACTTGAAAAATATTTTTACGCACGAAAAAAGCACAAGAGAAAAGGCTGTATAGCGTTCTTGTGCTTTATCATTTGTACCTGTTATATGATGTAAAAAACCACATTCAAGGGTGTATTGTCCTGCTATGGTAATTTCAGTTTTTTTGACAATAAAGGGTATGTCATAAAATGTCGATTATGAGATTCTTTCAATGCGGCTACCTCCTAGAGCCGCAAAACAAAAAAACCTTATATGATTTATCCACCGAATTGAGGAAAAAGAAAAACGGCGGCTTTATCTTGACCGCCATCAAATCAGAAATATTTTTGGATAAGCAAAAAGGTTACTGCCGATAACGGTTTTTTTTATTTACCGTATAACAGTAATTTTGTTCTTTTAACACACTAGGAACTGACAAACCATATAACACGTTTTTCTATACCTGTTAGAAAATCAACAGGAACAGTAAAATGTATTGAGGTGATTACATATGCGTAAAAAAGAAGATAAGTACGATTTCAGAGCTTTTGGTCTTGCCATCAAAGAAGCTCGTATGAAACAGGGTCTAACCCGTGAACAAGTGGGAGCAATGATTGAGATTGACCCACGTTATCTGACAAATATTGAAAATAAGGGGCATCACCCAAGTTTACAAGTGCTTTATGACATTGTTCATTTATTGAATGTATCAGTAGACGCTTTTTTTCTTCCTGCTTCTGATCTGGCGAAAAGCACCAGAAGAATACAGTTAGAAAAGCAGCTTGATAACCTGTCTGATAAAGATTTAGTTATCATGGAAAGTGTCGCTGACGGAATTATTAAATCTAGGGAAGTGGAGGAAGATTAAACTTCCTCTTTTTCACTCCCTATACGAGTTGATTCTTTTAATTTTTGAAAACACTCGTCACTGATTACGTGTTCCAGTTTGCAAGCGTCTGATTCTGCTAGTTTTGGGTCTACACCCATTTCTGTAAGATATTTTGTAAAAAAGCAATGTCGCTCATAAATTTTCTCAGCCATAGCCTGCCTACTGTCTGTTAAAAGCAATTGACCATTATTATCCATTAGTAGGAATCCTTGTGTTTTAAGTTGCTTTACTGCATGACTTACACGAGGCTTTGAAAATCCCATATAATCAGCCACATCAATAGAGCGAACCATGCCTTTTTTGATTTTAAGTATAAGTATTGTTTCTAAATAATCTTCTAATGACTTTCCCAATGTCACATTATTATCACCTCTTAAATATTTGATTCAATCAGTTTTTAAATTGTCCACCCAAGACTTTCTTGCTGAATATGATACAATTTTTGATATACACCTTTTTTCTTCATCAATTCATTATGTGTGCCATATTCAACTAATTTGCCATCATCTAATACTAATATTTGGTCTGCGTCTACAACTGTTCTTAAACGGTGAGCAATCATAATTACTGTTTTGTTTTCAACCAATTGAGCTATAGCCTTTTGCACTAAAACTTCGTTCTCCGGGTCAAGAGAAGCAGTTGCTTCATCTAAAAAAATAATTGAAGCATTTTTTAATAAAGCACGTGCAATAGATATTCTTTGTCTTTCACCACCAGATAATGTACTACCATTTTCACCTAAAACAGTTTGATAACCGTCTGGCATATTACGCACAAATTCATCACAGTATGCAGCTTTAGCAGCCGCCATAACTTCTTCCTCTGTGGCGTTAGGGTTTCCAATACTGATATTGTTAAAAACAGTATCATTAAATAATGTTACGTCTTGAAATACAAAAGCCATTTTTCGCATAAGACTTTCTGGCTCCATTGTTCGTATATCTTTACCACCAACACGAATTGTACCTTTCTGTATATCCCAAAATCTTGCAATCAATTTTGAAATTGTACTTTTCCCGCTTCCAGATGAACCTACCAATGCGGTGATACTTCCTTGTGGAATTTTACAAGTCACATCTTTAATGACATCTTTTGTATTATATCTGAATGTAACATGTTCCAACTCTATATCACAATTTTCAATTTCTTTATCATTTCCTTGCATTACAGATGTACTTAAAAGAGTACGCATTCTTTCTGTAACAACATTAAGATTTAGTAATGTAGTTAATTGTGAAAGAATCGCAAGAATTGGTCCATATATACGAGTAACCATCAAAAAGAACATTAGTAATGGGAGCAGTTCTATTTCACCTTTAACTAACAACATTGTTCCAACAAAAATGACAATACCAATTCCGGCTTGCAAAATCATGCTTGCACTCGACATAAATACGCCACAAATCATTTCTACTTTCACAGCAATCTTTTTCATAGATAATAATGCTTTGTTAAGAGCAGAAAAGTGAGAACCACTTAAATTACATGATTTAATAATTTTCATTCCCTCAAGGTATTCTTGTACTTGACTAGAAGCGTCTAGCTTTGCTTGTACTTGTCGTTAAAATAATTTTTTCTGATAGTTCTTACTTAACCAAATTATCAAAAATGCAACTGGCAGCGTAATATACATACATAACGCTAAACGCCAATCAAAGAAAGCAAGTAAAATACAAGTAAGAGTAACAGTAATACCATTTGCAATGAGAGGTGGAATTGTACTACTTAACATTGATTCCATGCTGCTACAATCAGACATCATGTTAGTTGTCAATTCTGACAAATCCTTTGTATTGAAGAAACTCATTGGTAATTTTCTTAAATGCTCTGCAATATTAAGTCTTGTTTTATTTGATTCTTGATAAGACGCAATGTATGTCTTTCTATAATCATTTCTTGCTGCTAAAAACACCAAAACAGCAGAAACAACTCCAATTCCCCAAAGCAACCATATATGATTCCATGCAATTTGCTTTCCTACATACGGGTTCAGTAATTCATTAAATAACATTACTGTAACACAAAACGGTAGCATTAAGGCTAGATTTGTTATCGTACAAGCAACAATAGCTTTTTTTAAATCTTTATAACCTTTATCTGATAGAAAAAGAAACTCTTTTAGTTTTTTCATCTTTATTACACCGCCTTTCCGCTGATTTTCCAATCAACCGCTTCTGTGTAATGGTTCCACATTTGCGAATAACGTCCACCAGCAGCAACTAATTCATTATGTTTACCTTCTTCAACTAGATGACCTTTTTCCATAACAATAATTTTGTCAGCATTACGAATCGTAGATAAACGGTGAGCAATAATAATAACTGTTTTATTCTGCATAAGTTTCTCGAATGCTTTTTGAATTAAATACTCATTTTCTGGGTCGCTAAATGCAGTTGCTTCATCAAGAACAATAATAGGGGAATCTTTGATAATAGCTCTAGCAATAGCGATACGTTGACGCTCACCGCCAGAAAGATGAATACCTTTTGTTCCAAATACAGTTTTGTAGCCATTAGGAAGTTTTGAAATAAATTCATGGCATTGTGCAGCTTTCGCGGCTTCAATGACTTGTTCTTCTGTAGCGTTTGGATTTCCCATGCGAATATTATCTAAAATACTCTGCTTGAATAAGAAAATATCTTGAAATACAAAGCTAACATGATTCATTAAGTCTTTTTCTGAAATATCTCTTATATCAACACCGCCGATTTTTACACTTCCCTCTGTAACGTCCCAAAAGCGTGAAATTAAATTTGCAATTGTACTTTTTCCACCACCAGATAAGCCAACAATAGCTGTTATTTGTCCTTGATTGGCTTTAAAAGATACATTTTCAATAGCCATTTCTTCTTTTTTTCCTGTATATGTAAAGCTAACATTATCAAACACAACATCATCTTTTTGAGTTTTTTTAGGACTGGTAGTTTGTGGTAGAACAGGTATATTGAAAATTTCGTCCATTCTTGCTACATTTCCGTCAATTTGCATAAATGATTCAGAGATATACATTATTTTGTTTAAAATACCAGCGATTGCCGGAACAAAAAGCAAGTAAAATATAAATGTCATAGTAAAGCTCTTATAATCTTGTGCATTAGCTCCTAACAAAATACCTACAGGAACGATAACCAAATATATATTGTTAATGATGGTAGTAAACGCTGGCATATAATTTTGCCAACCTAGAGAGAACTTTAGAACCCATTCTGTGTATTCTTTAATAGCATGTTCTAAACGAGCAAATGAAGAAGCTGTTTGATTAAATGCTTTCACAACAGGCATACCACGAACATATTCTACAGAAGCATTGTTCATATCTTCCAATGCGATCTGATATTTTCCCATGTTTTCTTTCATTGCTCCGCTACCAAATCCACTGAATTGTACGACAAAAGCAAGCACAATTCCAACTAATGAAGCAATACCAAATCGCCAATCAATAGCCAGTAGAATAATAACCATAACAATAGGCGCAGTTACAGAAGCAACAAAATCTGGAAATTGATGTGCAATGAAACCCTCAATGCTCTCAATGTTTTCATCCATTATTTTTCTTAAACGACCACTACCTATGGTTAAGTGATAACCTAAAGGAATTTTGGTAATATGTTCTGCGAAGTGAAGTTTTAATTCATAAAGTGTTCCAAATGCTGCCATATGAGAACTGAAAATTGCTAAAAAATATAATAGTATATTAGCAATAATACCAGCTAAAGCTATCCAGCCATAATTCATAACCTTGCTCATATCCAGCAATTCTAAATTAGGATAGACTTTTAAAATGGAACTAATAATAAAATATACCGCAATATACGGAACAAACGACGCTATAGCCGCTAACGAGGAAAGTATAGCCGATAAAAATACTAATCCTTTCTTATTGGAAGCTAATTCTAAACATCGTGCTAAACCCGTTTTGGGTTTGTTTTGTTTTGGCTTTTTGTTTGCCATAGTACGAATCCTCCTTAAATATAAAATACGTGGTGGGTTAGCTTAATCTAACCACACCACGTATTCTAAAGGAAATACTATTTTTCTTCTACTCCATCTCTAGTATATTTGGGTAAAAATAGCCCAAAAGTGTTATTTTTGTTTTCTGTAATCTTTCGGTAAAATACCATAAACAGATTGAAATGCTATTGCAAATTTACTAGCATTATTATATCCAAGACTTACCGCTATATCTCCAATTTTCATATTTTCATTTAAAAGCCAATGTGCTGCAATATTCATCTTATATTTCTTTAAATATGAATATGGTGTGTCACCATATATCTGTAAAAAAATTTTATGAAACAGTGATAAGTTAATTTGATTCCGAAAGGCGAGTTGTTCTAACGATACTCGTTCATCTAAATGAGTTATCATATATGTTTGAATTTCTTTAGTAGCTTGAATCTGACGTTTATCATAATATTTGAAATCACAGCCATGATTTTTAGTTAGCTGGTCTATATGGTAAAGTAATTCAATTGCTTTAATTTTGAAATATCCTAATTGTTCTATGTTAAGTGCTTCATATAATTCAGAAAATAAATGATGTAATTTAGGTGGAGTGGAACTTAAATATCCATTATTCTCAATCCCTAATGTTGAACCAATTTTATCAAGGTTAAGCGGAATAGTTTCCATCATTTTTTTGATTTCTTCTGATAAGGATTGTTTATCAATCACAAGGCTAAGTCCATAATATTTTTTTAATGGAAACGAGAAAGAAACTGGTAAATGTTGTGTTCCAGTCACACTAAAATATCCCTCTGGTAAATACGAAACTGTATGATTGGCATACTCACATTCATAGCGTCCAGAGCGACAATGTGTAATTGAAATAATATTAGGATTGAATTTTTGAGAAGGCATACTTATGTCTGTATCAAAGTCCAAAAAAGAGAGTTGAATACCATCAAAAAGCGTGTAACTTGTAACAATTCCTTTCCCTTGACACCCATAATCTATAATCATAAAATTTTCATCTTGCTTGATAATTTTTGCCTTATCACTGTACCAGTCTTTATTAAATGTAGAACTCACATTATGTACCTCCATATGTCGATTAGCAACATCTAACTATTATCATACTGTATTTTTTATCCCAAAACAATAAAAACATAAGCGTGCAAATCCGATTTATGTGAAAATGCACGCTTTTCTTCATGTTATTTTACAATCTTCCAGTTACTATCTTTTTCCAGCGTTAAGTCAAACTGTGAAATTTGCGTTGCTTTTGTCCTCTGGTCGAGATACTTTACCGATACCGATACTTTCACTTGTTCTCCATCTTGTATAAAGATAGGATTTACCAGCTCCGAGAACATATAGTCACAGTTGACAGGTTCAAGCACATTCCCCGATACATAGTAGGCAAGCTCTTTTTCCGTTGCGGTAGGGTACAGCTTAAAGAATGTTTCCAAAAACTCTGTCACTTCCTCTGTAGTGGCAGCGTCCACCGTTCCGTCCGATTCCTTGACTTTTGGTTCATAGCCGGATTTTGTTGGTATGCTGCTGATGGTCGGATTCTGTGTAATAACCAGATTTCCGTCACCATCTACATGAACTACCACCATGTAAGCGGAAGTGTAACCGATAGAAGTCTCTCCCTCTGTTACCGTTTGATCTACCGAGTAGACAACGGTAAAGTCGTCCGTTCCAGTCGCTTCAACCTCCCAAATCTTAACGTCCGTTACCGTAGAGCTTGTAGGTATGTCCATACAGACAGTATCAACATTCAAATCCTGCAAGCTCTTTGTAAGGTACTGGTTAATGGCTGTGGTTCTTTTCTCAATGGATTCCTGCGTGTTGCTCCAAGAATAGTAGGACTTCGCAAATGCCTTGACGAAATTCTCTATCTTGTTGGTATCAACAATACGCTGCTCAATGACTTCTTTCTCATGTACCGTGTGCATATCAATGGCGGTGAAATTCTTATACACCCCAAAGCTGATACTGGCAATCAACACCAGCCATAAGGCAATCACGGTTTTTTTATGCGTGCCAACTTTCATCACAGGCACTTTCTTTTCCTTTTTTGGTTTTGATTCCTTATCCTTTTTCTTAAATAGCATAGCACCATTCCTTTCTAATTGGTTTTCACCCGTCCGGCACCAATCAAGTGTTGCTGCCAGTACGAGCTTGTTAAATCTGCATATCCGATAGGGTCGCCAGCATGATACATTCTGTTGTTTCCAGCATAGATTCCTACATGAGTGACGTATGTTCCAGCGTTATAGGTTGAATGGAAGAACACCAAGTCACCAGCCTTTGCCTGTGACAGCGGTATGTGCTGTGCAGCGTCATACTGTGCCTGTGCGGTACGAGGTAAGCTGATACCAGCTTTTCCATAGCACCAAGACGTAAGACCAGAACAGTCAAAGCTAGTGTTGGGATTGCTGCCGCCATACACATATTTCCAGCCTTGATACTTCAACGCTTCATTGAAGATTGCCTGTGCGGTAGCGTCACTGAGACTAGGCACAGCCAAATACTGACTGACTAATTTCACATAGAACATATTCCCGTACTTGTAACGCCAGCCGCCATTTTCTTTTATGGAAATGTCATTCTTATAGGTGACTTTGACACCGCCGGATTTACCTTTTGCGAAGCTGACCGCCAGCTCAAAGGTGTACTTCTTTCCGTGTTTTGATACATAATCAATGAAGCCGCCACCATAGTTATAGGACTGTACCACTGTGTTGATGTCACAGTCTTTTGCTTCTGCGGATTTCAAAAGCTCCGAGAAGTATTTACACCCCTGTTTGATGGAATCCTCCACGGATAGGGAGTTAAGCGGTAATCCTAAAGATTCACTGGCTTGCATAACGTCTGTCGTGCCAGTGCCGCCGGATTCCACCTGCATAATCGCAAGCAGATAGTTCACATAGTCAGAGATTCTGTATTCCTTTGCATACTTTTCTACCGTAGACTGATGTTTCAATACTTCCGCTGATAGGTTCAGTCCAGAAAAATCAAGACTGGAAGAACCACTTTCTTCATCATCTGAGGTCACGATAAACAGAAACAGAAGCAGACAGATAATCACTGTGAAAATCCCACCGAACACAGCAAAATGCCTTAACTTCATTTCTTGCCGCCTTTCTTACTTGTAGATTTCTTCATTGTTGATTGATTTGTGGTCTTTTTCTGAACCGTCTTTGTCTGCTTCTGACGTTGTACCGTTTGCCTTGAAATATCTGTGGTAGCTTGTGAATGTTTATTTACTGCTGATGAAGCCTGTTTATCTGCCGGACAGGATTCTCTGACAACCTGTGTTCTTACATTCTCCTGTGATTTTGTCACAGGCTCTTTACTCTTGCTTGATTGCGGCTGCTCCTTTGTCACTGTGACAGGACGCTCTTTGACATTCTGCTCCGGCTTTAAAGCTGCCGCCTGTGAATCCGATTTTACAGGAACAGGCGTTGTGGCTGGTCGCTCATGCACCGGGGCAGCTCTCTTTGTCGCTGATCCGTTGCTTTGTCGCTCCTTATCCACAATCGGACGCTGCGGATTCTTTTTGTCTGACTGCGGCTGTTTCGATACCGATTTTTTATCCACAATTCCACGCTTTGAGGTAGACTGTGATTCCTGTGTATTGCTTTGTGAACTATGTACGGTCTGTGAGGAATCCGTCTGACTTTTCTTATCCGGCAATGCAAACGGCTTCTGTGATTTGGAATCCGGCAGAGCTGGCGGCTTGCTGTTACCTCCACTGGAAGAAGCAGAAGTATTGTGATTTGCTCTGGTATGCGTATTACCTGTCTGTTTGGTATTGTCTGCCTTTTTTGTAGAAGCAGAAGCCGCCGCAGCACCAGCTACACCACCAGCAGCACCAGCCGCCATTGTCCTACCGATTTTACGCTCCAAGCGTCTTGCCCTGCGGTTGAGGAACATATACGGGTGTCGCATGATTCGTCTGCTGACTTGCTGTGTATCGGAGGATTGCAGGCTGAACATTGTCATCAAGTCACCTAATTTAAAATAGATTCCGGCAAAGGTGACTATCTGTAGAAATGCCACCATGAAAAACGGATAGCCGGAGGAAATGGAGTAAAACATAGTCGAGATACTAAACGCTGTGGTAATAATCAGTGTGATTCCAGCTCTCATCATAACGGTATTGAACAGCTTCGTAAGAGCCTTTTTTGCCATGCCTTCATAGGTCGGTATCATGGACAAAACAAAACTAATCGGCAGAAACATGGCGTAGATGATAAATAACACCTGCGAGAAAATCATCATGCCCGTAAGCAGAAAAACAAACGCCGAGATTCCGATATTGAAGATAAACAGGAACACCACCATACCTAAACGGGTCATGGTCTTTGTGACGCTCAAATAAGCGTTGTCCTTATCTTCGATTTCTTCAATCACAACATCCTCTCTGTCGTCTGTGTCTGGGTTTGCCGATAACAGGCTTTCCACACGGTCAGAGCCGAGCGTTTCTATATCCGATTCCCCGTACTGTAAAAGCAGCCACGGTTGTTTCACCTGTATGGAAAACAGGCTGTCTCTTATTAAATCTACGCTGTCTTTTCCTTTGCTGTTGGAATCGGGCAGCACGATTTTTGTACCGAGCGATAATGCCGAGCTGCTTATATCTGCGGAAAAGTCATTGATTTTGCTGATATAGTTTGGGGCATAGGCAATAAAGGACGCTGACAGGATAAATACCACAAGAAAGTTGATAACCGCATGAATGGCTTTTGTGGTTTCTCTTTTTAACAGTCCTGTGTATGCCACATAGATTCCCATTACCAGAATGAGGATAAGCAGGAATCCTACATAAAATCCCTCACTGGAAAAGCCATTGGAAGTCACACCAGCTAATGTCTGAATGTTCTTTCCGATAGAACTTGCAGTATCAGAGATAAAGTCCAGCTTGTAGGCTTCCTGTACCACATAACCTGTCGCATTGGAAATGTATAAGCTCACCGTCCAGACAAAGTTTGTGATGGCATATAGTCCGTACTGAATACTTTTGCCGATACCGTCAAGCCAGTTCCACGGCAGCCAATCCCAACTTGAATCCACATAGAAATCAAGCTGGTAGTTTTCCAGCGGATATTTGGAATAGGTGTTAGCGTCACTCACCGTATTGTCTACCAGACCAGCCGCATGAGCTACCGTACCCGTGATAGATAAAAATACCAGCACACCGAGAATCACCGAAAGCGTGATAAGCAGATAACGGACTATTTTTCTCTTGTCCATAGGCTTCACCTCATTTCTTCCGTCTGCACTGGCGGTCTGGTATCAAAGGCATGGAACAGGTCAGAGAATACAGGGTGAATCTGGATAACGCCCACACGCCCATACAAATCTTGAAACAGGCATTGTCCGTTTTCCAAATCCCTAAGTCGTTTCTGGTTGCCCTCGTCCTCCTTATCCACACCGAAAAATTCAAGAGTATTCTTGATTTCCTTTATGTCTGTAGAACGGAACGCAAACTTTAAGCCGATATTGTTCTTCATCTTTTCATCGTCCACATCACCAGAGTTTTGTGTAACAAAGTAAACAGCAGCGTTCATGGAGCGTCCAGCACGAATCAGCTTGTTAGACAATGCTTTCCCCTGTGCCACCTGTAGGAACGTCCACGCCTCGTCCAAGTCCACCATCTTAAAAATGCTCCTGTCGGAATGAATAAAATCAAGGGCAAAGGTACTAATGACAATCAGCATAGCCACGGACAATAATTCCATTGTGGTGTATTCTTCAAACTTCGTGTCCTTATCCGGCAACACAAGGTCTGCCACCTGTATGATGTTGAGCTGCCTGTCTAAACTGATGGACTGCTCCACATCACCGTCCGAGAATAAAAGGTGTGCAAAGTCATAATCGGTCATGCTCTCGATATGGTCTGCGATATTTTCTGCCACAGGAGAACCGTCTTTCCTTAATTTATCAATGACACGGAGCAGTCCTCGTTTTTTGCTCTGTGTCACGGAACGGATTGCACGCCTTAATACAGGGAACTTCTCACCGTCACGGGACGAAATACCTGTAAGGAATGTCAGAATGTCGATTGCCAGACTTTCAGCGTCCTTTGTTCGCTTCATAATCACATACGGGTCAAGAAGTCCTCTGTTTTTGTCCTCACTGGTGAGATTAACTATCTTGATTTCCTGTGCAATGTCGGGTAGCGTTTCCTGCCAGTTGCCACGCTCTGATTTTGGGTCTACAATGACCGCTTTTCCTCCAAACAGCACCGCATAATAGATGATAAGGTTGTTACAGAAAGACTTCCCACCACCGAGCGAACCGAGAAAAGCAGCCGCAAGAGCATTTGTCACAGAACCTTTTACGCCCTGTGCTGCAAGGCTAGGTTTTAGATAGACGTTCTTTCCTGTATCAAGGTTATAGCCGATATAGATACCGTCCGTTTCCCCAAGCTGCTGTGTTGCACCGAAGCCAAGTCCGGCGAGAAAGTCCGAAGTGACGTATTGGATATAATCATTGATATATCTTTTGCTGGACGGGATAAACTCACCATGCAACCCCAACATATCACCGAATGGGCGAACCAGCTTGACATTCAAATCATCATAGAAATCTTTGACTTCATCACAGCGGCGTTTCAATTCTTCCAGAGTATCAGCCGCCACACGGATAACGTAGGATAATTTATACATGGATTCTTTGGACTGGTCTAAATTTGTTTCCAGTTCATTCACCGAATCCAGAGCGTCCATGACGTTACTTCCCGTTTCGTTGTTGGATTCCCAAGCATGATTATCCAAGTCTTTCAGCTCTTTCTTTTTGTTCCTAACAGTCGTCAGAGCCTTTTTGTTGGTAACGATTTCAACATTCATAGAAGTGGAAACGGGGAACGTGAATTGCTGTTGCTGATAATAAAATATCTCGCTTGACGGAAAATCCAGCTCACCCACGATATTGTTAATCGTGAAGTAGGCAACAAAAGTTGTCTGATCTTCACGCTCAATCTTTAGGTATCGCTGGTTTTCTTCAATCATGCAGCGTGTCGGACGGATAAGGTCATATCGCTTCACCAGTGTTTCACGCTTTGACTTTTTTATCGGGAGGTCATAACTGTAATCACTGTAGGCAACGCCGGTATTCCCGTAGATATGTTCCAAGAGGTAGCCGAAGTCGTTCTTATCTAGTCTGCGGAACTGAAAGCGACGTGAGATTTTGCTTTCCAAGAGTTTTTCCATCTTTAGGAAACGGTTGATTTCATCATTACTCATGGAAACGAAGTCACCCATCAGCTTGTGATTGACTTCATAGATAAAATCCGCAAAGGTCATAGCTGCTGATTTTCGCATACCCTTGAAGCTGATTTCTTCCTCATTTACCAGCAGCTTGAAGCCAAGAAAAAAGCGGTAGTCAATCTGATTTTCACCAATCATTTCAACCAACGCTTCTGTCTGTTCATCTACCTTTTTACAGGCAATCTCTTTTAATCTGCCTGTGATTCCCTTTTTGGAACGCTCCTGTACTGCACGCAGGCTGTCCTCTGTGGCAATCTGTAGGGCATGGATTTTTCCGTCACGGTTCTGGGCGATAAGCTGACGGAAGTTGTCATGCACCATGTATTTTTCTTCTGGTGACAGGAACGAATAATTGTAAGGTGTCAGCTCATAGTAGGCAAAGCACTCACCGTCATGGTTGAACACCAGATTGTTTTCTATGTACTTAATCGGGAACATACATCACACTCCTAACTGCGGTCACGCTTGTATTGAATTTCTGATTTTTCAGTTTGATAGCTTTTCCTGCATAGGTCACTTTTGGTCGGAGGAAAAAGCTCACACAGGATTTTAGGAATCCAAAAGGCTTTTTTCCGTCAAAGGTCTTTTGCGATACAAACCAAGTGAACGCCACAGGGATTCCAAAGTATTTGAGAAATGCACCGTCAATCATGTTAAAGGGCGGTAGCTCCCCAAAGAGAATCACCACAAACAGCGACACCACGAACCAAGCCATCTGACTGAATGTGAGCGGGAACGGGAGTTGAAAATCGTTGATTGCATAAATGACTTTTTCCACGCTCCATATGCTTGTATAGCTTTTGATTTTCTTCAATTTTCACAGCTCCTTTCTGTTCTAAAATGGAAACAGCAGCCTATGTTTCAAGGCTGCTGCAAAAAAATAACCAGTGTCATTTCACTGGCAGATAAAAAAATTCAGTTGTAATTGTTAATACGGACATTCAAACACGCCATGATTAGTGACGACAAAACGCCCCTCTAAATCAAGGTCACGCCCGTAGGCTTCATAGTCTATGTAACTGCGGATTCTGTCTGGTATCTCACCCAGACTTTGACATTCATCTATGAAGTAATAGGCAACGTCTGTCATATCGTCACAATCGGGATAATGGATAATATCGTCTGCATGTTCGCACAAATCTTCCAAGCTGCTGTAATAGCCTAGCAGTTCCGATAATTCGTCCTGTATGTCTTCTGGTAAGTCCTCCACCATTTCACACAGGCGGTTGACTTCCTCAATGGGTGTGTACTCGTCAATCTCAAAGGGTAGCTCATAATCATGGATTGCGTATTCTTCGTATCTGTCATTCAAGCCGATACGTTCTGCCATCTCGTCATAATCAACGGGCGGCGTAAACCACGCACCCACAAGCTCACCCTCGTTGTATTTCCCAAGATTGGCGATATAGATTCGCATTTCTTCGATACCACATCACCCCTTTACTGATAGCGGAATACGCCGCTTGTGGTAAATAAGTATCTGTCGTCCATTTCCAGCTCACTACCATAGGAGTGATAGTCGATATGTTTCAATAGTTCGTGAGGAATCTCACCAAAAACATATTCTTCACGGATAAGGTATTCTGCCAGAGCTGCACCGTCACCCACATCATAGTAGCGTATCTCGTCCTTGTGGTCGATAAATTCCTCGAAGCTGGAAAACCATTTCTGCTGAATGGCTTTCATTTCATTGCCGATAGGCGTACCCTCCAATTCCAGCACCATGCGGCAGTTGGCGTTGATTTCCCAAAGTGGCATATCACTGTGTAAGTCAAAGGGCAGCTCATAGTCTGCAATCTCAATCTGTTCTTCATGTTCTACGCCGATTTTTTCTCGGACTTCCTCAAAGTCCACAGGGCAGTTGAACCAAGCACCGGAATATTCTTCGTCACCCTCACGATACGGTTTTGTATTGTTTAACAGGTAGATTCGCATTTCCTGCATGGTCTGTCACTTCCTTTCATCATATCCAGTATTCCCATTATAACAGCATAATCTACACCGAATACATAATGAGAAAACTTTTCTAACTGTTCTTTTGGATAATCAAGTGGTGAGTGCTGCTTGATGATTTCCCACACCATACGTTTGCGGTAGGGAAGGTCGGAAATATTTTCACAGCCGACACGCTCTTTCATATCCTCAAATATATCTGTTTTCATGTTGTCCTCCAATCTTAAAATTTGCATAGAAAAAGCAGCTAACTCAAAAGAATTAACTGCTCTTTGTCTATGATAATTTGATTCCTATTTGTTTCAAAATTAAAGTAAGTTCTTTTCGCTTTTCTGGGTCTGGTGTTCTGACTAAAGTATATCCTTCTTGCTGTATTTTTCTTAATATATCAAATGTAATATCTGCTCTAGCATTTAATTTATATAGAGTATCATCCGACATAGGTACTTTACGAAGATACCACCAGAAAGGTAAATCCAATTTACTTTTAGCATATTTTATAGTGTTGACAAAGTATGTGTCCTCATTATAGTAATTAAAATGTGGTTTATCCTCTAAAAGATGTTTTTCCATATTTTCATAGAAATCATCTAAATGATTGTCAACTAAAATCTTTTCAAGTATTTGAGGAGGAATTTCACTCAAATACTCTGTTATCATACCAGTATTCAAAATATTTAAAGGCGTATAATAATATTTCTTTTTAGCGGAAAGAACAATGCTCAATACTACACTTTGATTATCAAATGCGTCAAAATATACATTGACATTAACATTGTGATATTGATAGTAAAATTTTAAGCAAGTAGCCTTTGTTTTTTTAGGAATACTGTTATAAATATCTACTAAATAGGCTTTTGTACTTTCTTTCACACAAAACACTCCTTTCAAATTCTGCTTAAATTATACTACTTTTACACAAGAAATACAATTTACGCCCCGATAATCTTATTGAATAACTGCAACAGTACGTCTTTTACGCCAGAAGAATTGAATACCAAGCCGACAGCGATTAAGGCAATCACCAAGAATCCAATCAGTTTAGAAAACTCACGCTTGAATCCGAGATATACGCCGATAACCGCAATCGCCATGAGTACCAAACTCTGTGCGTTAGATAAAAACCAGTTGTATAAGTTCTGTCCGAAATTCATTATTTTCTGCTCCTTTCCATCATTTCAATTTCTCTTTCTGCGGCTGCTCCAAGTGAGAACAGGAATAAATCAAATAAGATATGCTTCATGTTGTCATTCCTCCGTTTCTGTAATCATTTCCTCTGTGGAAGTTGTCTGCTGTTCAATCAGCTTTTTGTGACGCTCCGTGAGCTTCGCATGGTCTAAAATGTCTTTGAGATAAGTCGTACCGTTGGTACTGTCAATCTTCTGTAAGACTTTCCAAGTGGGAGCTACCTGTCTGCTTATCCAGTTGAGCGTCCGAGTGAGCGTATAAGGCTCTGGTTTGGTCGTCAGTTTCAAACGCCCACGATCAGAGCCGATAAAGTACGCCCATTTCTCATTGGTCTGCCATTCGCTGCGTCTTTTCTCCACCTCCTTGTCAGCGAACCGCATATAACGGTTGATAATGTCAAAAGCGGTACGCTCTGCGTCATGATAGGTCAGCAGGTCACGCACCGCATAATAGGCTCGCTCATTTTTCAGCCGAATTTCAAAACGGTTCTTGATTTTCGTATCTTCAATGGGTATATCGTATTTCACATACTGCTCATAGTCCTTTTCATAGATACAGAAATAAACCTCTGATTTGAGCGAACCGATATAAAGCGTATTTCCCATTCCGTATCTGTCCTGTTCATTGCTTCTCACCAGCTCACCGCTGCGGTAGCTCTTGAAGCTGCGGAATACGGAAATACATTCTTCACGGTTGCATTTCTCTGTCAGCTCTGGAATATCCAAGATTCCTGCCATATCGTTGATGGCAAGGTCAAGACGTTTCATCACACCTCCTTCCACCAGAGCGTCCATGAGAAAGTCATACCAGCTCCTATGCTGTGCCAGCAGATAACTTTCCATCTGTCGACAGCCTTTGCCTTTCAGCTCCAGCAGTGTGCCTTTCTCTTTATCGGGTGATGTCAGCACGAACACATCACCAAGCACATAATGTTCCGCATAGGAGTAGAATCCGTAGTCCTCATGTATCATTACATCCAGCTTTAATTGCAGAATATCTTCAACAACGTGCCGAACGTCCTGTGTGGGGAATCGGATTCTGACGTAATCCAAGACCATTTCCAACGGATTCTCTGGATTCAGCTTTTCCAGAGCGTCCGTGAATTTCCCCTTGATTTCTTCTGTCAAGGCTACTTTTCCAGATTCAATCCTGCTGACATACTCACGACTGATACCAGCCATGACCGCAAGACGATTCTGGGAAACGCCGTACTGCGTCCGTTTTTCCTTAAAATCGTTTATCCAATCGGTATCATTCAGTTTCAATCCCTCCAATCGAAAAAGAAATGTGACAGTTACCGATTTTGTCACACTTCTTTGAATGTTTGAAAAGTCCTCTGTTTTCAAGGACTTTTTGATATGTAATTGACTGTTTCCAGATAATTTGTGCCCCCCTGTTAGATAATGGGGGCAGATGGTTGGGGCGGCTTACGCCACCCCAACACAGGCTAGTCCGTACCTGCGTCTTTCGCTTCGCACGCCGCCTGTCCGTCCTGCCTGTTTTGTGACAATCTTCCTATCTCTTTTAAAAAGTCATGTCCTTTGGGTACAAGGGGAGTGTAAAACTCGGATATGACACTGTTTCCCGTATCAACATAGCCACGCCCTTTAATCTGCTTCAAGAAAAAGTCCTTGTGTCGTCCGAGCATGACTATCTGTTTCAGCTTGTTAAGGACAGCAGCATTTTCCTTTGTGGTGAGCATTTCCATGAACGCCACATATTCATCAAAAATAAGGAAGTGGGGCGATAGTCCTAAATAGGCATAGTTTTCACCTGTCCTGTAATTCTCCATGAGCTTCATTGCTTCACTTCTTGCCATCATACCGTCATAGAACCTGTCAATACAGGCGGTTATATCGTCTTTCTTGTACCAGACTTCCGGCATGACAACGGACAAATCCGCAAGGTCGGCGTTCTTTGGGTCTAAAATATACATGACCGCATTGCTGCGGAGCAGAGCTTCAATGATAGTAAGGATAAAGTAGGTTTTACCACCACCAGTGCCGCCAGCAATTAGCATATGTGGGAGCTTGTCATACTCCCACCAGACATTTTTCATCAGACGCAAGCTGCCATGTTCAGCCTGTACCTCATTGATAGTGATTCTGTTCGCAATCGTATCATAGAGCAGCACATATTCCACATAGCTGTCTTTCAATTCTTTGGAAACCAGCTCACAGTATAAGCCTGTTTCCAGCTTCTTTTCCAAGTGTAAAAGCTGGTCTTGATATTTCCCTAATGTAATTTCCGTACGGATATATAAAAGTCCATGCTCCATATGGTAATACAGTTTTGGAAAATAGGTGATTTTCTCTTTTTTAGTAGTAGCTGGCAAGTCCTTGAAGAATCCGCTATCCTGTGTGGATTCCGATTCATACCAGCCATTTTCCAACAGCATACGAGCCAGCTTTTGACGGTGAAAGAGCTGTTTCACTCTGTCATACTGGAATCTGCGATAGAAAAGGGTAGCCAGTACACAGACCAAAGCTGCCAAAACGATAGTCATTATCCTATATGGTGTGACCGTCAGATGGACACTGCCATCTTGAAAAAGCGAGATTACTTTCCAGTCCGTAGTGATGATTGTTTTTAGGTTCAGCAGCATAACCACCGCAAGGAACAGCAGGAGCAACGAACCAGACGAGAAACGAAAAACCAGCGATTTGTCACTGGCTCTGATACGATTCCCACGTTTATTGAATTGTGGCATAGGCTAAATCCTTTCCTTATTTTTTATGCTGTGGCTGCTGCGGATTGTTGGGAGCGTGGTTATTTCCGGCTGGCTGACCGTTCTTATTCTTCAAGACAATATCATCTGCTTTGATATACCAGTCAACGTCTGCACCTTGAAATGTAGCGGTTGCCACCGTATCAGCTACAGGATTGATGATTTCCACCTCTGTGTTGTAGTCAAATTCCTTTAACGGAACAGAAGCCGGAATACTCACCTGAATCATGCGTCCTTGCTCCTTACACTTCAAATCGTAGGTACGTTCTTTAATTTCTTCAGAAACCGTACCGTCCTCATTTTGAATATGTACCTCTCGTCTTAATGCAGAGAATTTCAATACTCCGAAAGTCTTTTCCTTGTCTATAATGATTCCGTTTGCTAATCTCATAATCTCTGTACCTCCTTATGCTTTCACCATATCGTCTGCTGACAGGATATAGTTCGTGAATCCTCTTGTGCCGATTTTATAACCCTCTGCGGTGATTTTAGGATTGATAAGTTTCACTTTTTCCTCTGATTCAAAGTTCTTCTCACCAGCAGAAGCGGGCAGCACCACGATAATATCATCTGCCCTCTGTACATCCGAATAAAGGTTGAAGCTACGGGAAACGACCGTCATACGTCCGTTGATCCTACGCTGTTCCACCTTATTCTCACCTGCAAACTCCAAATTCCCGAATGTCTTTTCCATGTTTGGGATAACGTGTTTTAATTCCATAAATTGTTTACCTCTTTTCTTTCTGATTTTGATTGATTTGTTATTTAGTGTCATTCTGCTGTCGAGATAATATCTGTCTGCCTGTGAATTATCAAGGGCAAGCGTTGTGCTAAAAGCACCCTTGACAATCCCCATTCAGAAAGATAAATCGTAATCAAGCAGAAGTTAGATATAGTGTCAGCCACAGACTGACTTTTTTATGATGGGCGGTGAACGGGGCGTTGCTTTCATAAGCTGATACCTCCCGTATTATTTAGACTTTTTTACTCTGCGGAATCTCTTATAACATGCAAAGATAAGACCAGCAGCGGAAATCCCCATCATGGCGAATAATGCGGCAAATGGCGTATTGTCACCTGTCTTTGGTGATGTGCTTGCCTTAGTTGGTGTGCTAGGTTCATCTGGTGTGGTAGGGGATTCTGGTTTCTCTTTGATTGTTACAGTCTGCCCCTCATCTTTGATGTCCTTATGTTCAGCCACTTTGATAGGCTCGTCTGGATTGGTTACGTCATATAATTCTTCAAAAGTAACAAGCTCCTTACCTGCAAGCTCACTGGCATTGAATGTAAATTCAATCTGAACTTCCATCTTCGTGTCAGTAGCGGTAAAAGTAAGGTCATTTTCCACACGTTTACCATTCGCCAGAAGTTCAGCATTTTCAGACTTCACCATTTCCCAACCTTTAAGAGTGTATTTCACGCCTTTTTCCAAACCGTCTAAAGTGACCGTATCAACGATAGTTACTTTGTCGTCTACTTCAATCGTCTTTTCACCTGTTGCCTTATCGGTAGCGATTGTGTGCATAGTGATGATACGTTCCGTAATCGTCACTGTTTGCCCTTCGTCCTCAATGTCCTTGTGTTCTGCCACCTTTGTAGGCTCGTCTGGATTGGATAAATCGTATAATTCCTCGAATGTTACTAGGTCTTTTCCTGCAAGCTCACTGGCATTGAATGTAAAGGCAATCTGGACTTCCATGCTAGAATCTTTTGCAGTAAAGGTATAGTCACTTTCTACAGGTTCACCGCCAATCAAAAGCTGTGCGTTTTCAGACTTCACCATCTGCCAGCCTTTGAGCTGATAGGTTGTACCTTTTTCCAAGCCATCTAAAGTGACCGTATCAATGACAGTTACCTCTTTACCAGCAACAATCATCTTTTCACCTGTGGCTTTGTCGACAGCGTTGGTATGAATTTCAATCACTCGTTCTTCGATAGTCACGGTCTGCCCCTCATCCTCAATGTCCTTGTGTTCTGCCACTTTGATAGGCTCGTCTGGATTGGATAAGTCGTACAATTCCTCGAATGTCACAAGGTCTTTTCCGCCAAGAGCAGAAGCATTGAACGTATAGGAAACCTCAACTTCCATTTCTGATTTTTTCGCAGTGAATGTGTAATTACTTTCCACAGGTTGACCGTCAATCAAAAGCTGTGCGTTTTCAGACTTCACCATTTGCCAGCCTTTCAACTGATATTTTGTGCCTTTTGTCAAACCATCTAAAGTCACAGTATCAACGATAGTCACGTTCTTTCCAGCAACGATTGATTTTTCACCTGTCACCTTATCTGTGGCAGTCGTATGGATAGTGATTTCTGGCTCGTATTCATCTGTAAGCGTACCTAAATCCACGACTACTTTATTTCTTGACACCACTACATCAAATGCCGGAATTAGCGTCATTCCCTTGTTGGAATCGCAGCGTAATTCTTCGATTGTGTAAGTATCATAGAGCAATGCACCTTTGCTGTCGTCTGGTGTGGAAGTACCGAACCAGATACCGTCCTCACTGGTCTTTCCGGCGTTGGTATTCTGCTTATGAGATACCCAATCAGAGGAAGTGGAAAGCTGACCATTTGCGTCTGTCACAATGATATGGCTCTCACCAGTCGTCTTGCCTGTGATCCTAAAGGGAACATTCGCAAGTCGCTTGTGAGTGCCAGCACCGATTTTTACACCCTCAATATCTCCACGCTTAATCTGGTTGTAGATGGAATGTGCTTCATCTGTTAAATCCACGATTTTTCCATCTTCTGTGATTTCAAATTCAATCGGTTTTGCACCGTCCGTCAAATATCCCTCTGGGGCGTTGCTTTCCTCAATATGGTATTTTCCGTATGGTAATGTATCGGCGGCAGTTGTAGCGATACCGTCAACGCCAGTATGGATTGTTTTGACGACTTCATTCTTGTTGTATAACTTGCCATTTACCAAGACAGCGTTATCATTTAAGGAAATGATTTCAAAGGCAGTATCTTTCAAAGTCGCACCGCCTTGTGCTTTTGTATCTTTGGTTTCAAGGTCACGTTTCTGGATTTTGACACCGCCACGGATAACCTTGTCTAATACGGAATACTGGTTGCTGCCGCTTAACGCTGCAAGCTCACCATCTTCTGTAATCTGTGCCACATAGACACCTTTTATCTGTTCAGAACTTCCGGCAGCCTGCATATAAGCACCCTCCAATAAGTAACCGTTTGGAGCTGTCTTTTCTTCTACAGTGATAGTACCAAGCGGCAAGCAGATAGTACCATTCTGTGTATAGAAGCTGTCACCCAATACCTTGTAGGAATCGGCTAATCTTGTGATGTAATGGACTTCATTGTTGCTGTCTTTTTCAGCGATTGTCTTTGTCGTCCATGTGCGTGTTGGTTCTGATGGAAGATTGTCTTTTGTATAGTAACCGTCATAATACTTCCAGACGAACTCCGCACCCTCTAAAGAAGCGTTACCCTGTGGCGTAGCTTTGGAAATTTCCATATCAATCTTGAAAAGCTCAACCAAAGTGTCAGTGACTTTTGGTTTGTCGCTGACTTTTAAAGTCGTAGTTTCATTAACCTTGACCGTCATAGTATAGACGTTCTTATCTAACTGGAATCCCTTTGGAGCTTTCGTTTCTTTCACATAGTATGTCGCAGCTCTTAATTCCACAGTGTCCGTATTACCATTGGCATTTGTCGTAAGTATGGCAACAGATTTCGTGCAGCCTTTATCAGAATAGACACCATAAGTCGCACCAGAGAGAGAATAGCAGTCATTCCCGTTTGTGACTGTGGTATTACTGGAAGATTTCTGAATCTTGCCATTGCCGACAGCCAGCTCTGCGAAGAACTGTCCTAAATCCTGCCCCTCACCAGTGTAGATATAACCGTAACAGTCATAGCGTCCTTTATTTTCTCTTACAAAGGCTTTCGCTCCGGCGAATACTTCATCTTGCACGGATTTTGAGATTTCATCATAGGAAGCTCGTACATTGTCACAGCTCCACCCAAGATGGACGCTCAATCTCTGCCAGACTACAAGCTGTCTTAAAAGGTAGGCGTGCTGGCTGCTCAATCCTGTATGGCTTTTCGTGTACTGTTTGACGTATTCAAGAGATAAAGCAACGTCCTCTATCTGGTCAGCAGTCATGCGTGTACTTGCGTCACTTCTGGTCTTATATCCATTCTTAAAGCCTGTGTTGATGTCGATACAATAAGCGTCCTCGCCCTCAACGGTCATATGCCCCTCATTAAATGTAGAGCCGATAGAACCATCATTCATTACTTTCTCAACAATGCCGACACGTTCCTCCGATTCTGTCCAGTATTGTGTTTCCGCAGCATGGACAGCAGTTGTGGGTAGAGCAGTAAAGACGGTTGCGAGAGTAAGAACACCTGTAAGCAATCGTTTCAATATCTTATTCATTTTTTGATTCTCCTTTCATTTGGGTAAAAAAATAGACGCTCATTTCTGAACGTCTGGAAATAAAAAAGGAATACCGTTTTTCAAGTATTCCTAATTCTATATGTTATTTAACTGTATTTATGTGATATGAAGTTGTTTGCTGCTGTTATGCCGCTATTTGTTGTTGGTATCTCAATGGTACATTACCATCATTGAAAGGATGAATGCACAGAAAGTCCAGAATGAACATGGGAATCAAAACCAGTTTATCAATGCGGTCAGCTTCCCATGCTTCAAGGAAGCGAGCGCAAAGTTCTTCCATCGCTTCAGCAGTCTGAAATGCGGGAACTGGAATAAAACGTGCCTTCTGATGACCCTCGGCATCTGTTTCTGCAATTACATTATCGGAATTCTTATAACTTCCACCAGCAGATCCCTGTGAATAGGAGTACAGATCTCGATGTAACTGCAAAATAATGTTCGGTCTTGGGTTGATATATTCATAACCTTCGTAAATTGTGGAAAGTACTTCACGATAACCAGCAATTTCCTGCTCAGATCGGTTGCGGGGTTCTGCTTTTTGACTTACCAATTCTTCCAAACGCTTATCGCTTGTAAATATACCTTCGATTCGGTTGGATGCTCCCGTACTCTGAACCAATGCAACTTCTAAGAGTGTTTTCAATTCATCTACATTGGCTTCGAGAAATAATTCCTGTTTGCCTTTATGTTCATGAATGCTGCTAACCATCTGAACAATTTCAGGTGTTAACAATTTTTCAGGACTTACAATAAAATCAAAGTCTCTCATAGGAATCTCCTTCACTTCAGATTTATTTCCATCATTCTATCAACAAATGATGGAGATTTCAATAGATTTGATGGAGATAGAATATCCATATACACAATAAATATCCTCATTTCATCCATATATTATATCGTTTTATGGATTGTTTTTCATTAAAATTACACTATTTTTTCACTATTTTTCATTACTTCATCGTTTTCGCCAACGAATTGAGCAACGCCCGCCTCTCTGGATTCAGATTCTTTTTCTCATAAAATGCTTCTTTAAAAAGCTCTGCATTTTTCCTTTGGTCATCATCCGGAATTTGAGAGTACGCATCCGTAATCATATTGACCTGTGCATGGCCGGAATCACCCTGTACTGCTTTGATATCAGATAATGGTACACACAAGCACGGAAAACACTTTATGCAAAATCTTCCACAGTAAAATCTATAAATGATCCGCAAAGGCAAAGGAAACCGACAGTTTACCATGTTTGGAATTATGGCAGTTCTTTTAGGAAGTGGAGATGCATTCCATCTGGTTCCCCGTGCAGTAGCGCTTTGTACAACTGGACTTGAGAACTTTACTGTACAGATGGGGTTAGAAAAGTGGATTACCTCTATCACTATGACTATCCTAAAATCATCCCCGCCTCAGAATTTGCAACAAGTTGTTGCAAATTTTCTATATCCTTTTATTTTACAGAAGTACTTATTTTTAACTTTTTTCCTTCAGATTTTATATTGCAAAAATCATATCACCATCTGCAGTATATCCTCTATATGTTCTGCATAATAATCAGCCCCATTCAGTTCCCCTTTCTCACCATATCCATACAGGCATCCTATAAAAGGGCTTTTGCAGGACCTGGCACATTCCAGATCCTGTCTCCTGTCTCCGACTACCAGATAAGGGCCACTATATTCCCGGATGATTTCCTGCACAATTTCTGTCTTTGGACGGAATCTGTATGATTCACAGTCATAAAAACGATCAAACCATCGTTCCATCCCAAATTCCTTCCAGTGTGCCTCACGATATGAAGCTTTACAGTTACTTAAGATCACAAGGTGATATCCCCGGTTCTTCAAAGCTGTTAGCATCTCCTCTGCTCCCGGATACCACACTGCCTTATGTTTCCTGATCTGTCTTACCATCAGATCTCCTACCATCCTGCTTGCCTGCTCTTTATAGCTCTGATCCAGTTCCGGCAAAAATGTATTCCACATCTCCTTACTGTTAAGTCCCAGCCAGCCGGCAATTTCCACCGAGCCTATCTCCCGTTCTTCGGTAACCTTCTGTTCTGTCAGCCACTGATAGGTTTCACGAAATGCCGGTTCATAGATTCCAAGGGTATGATGGATCGTTCCATCATAATCGAATATGATCGTTTTTGTCATCATTTATTTTCCTGTCTTTTAGAGCTGCTTCATCAGATTGACCATCTCAATCGCAGATAATGCACAATCATAGCCTTTATTTCCCGCTTTGCTTCCTGCACGCGCAATAGCCTGCTCGATATTTTCAGTCGTGATCACTCCGAATAAAACCGGGATTCCTGTTGCAAGTTCAACCTGTGCGATTCCCTTGGCAGATTCATTACACACCAGATCATAATGTGAAGTATCTCCACGGATGACAGCTCCAACGCAGATAATTGCATCATATTTTCCTGACTGTGCCATCTTCTGTGCTGTAATCGGAATCTCAAATGCTCCCGGTACCCATGCTGCAGTAATGTTCTCTTCTTCTACTCCATGTCTTACCAGTCCGTCGACTGCCCCTCCCAATAATTTATTCACAATAATTTCATTGAATCTCGCTGCCACGATACCAACCTTCATTCCCTCCGGTGCTACTACTTTTCCTTCTACTAAATTGATCTGTCTCATTTTTTCTTCCTCCTGATATTTGCTGTTTTTTATAAATTTATTTCTTTAAAAATATGACCCATCTTTTCCTGCTTCGTCTTCATATACTTCCGGTCATACTTTTGTGCCGGAATCTCCAGAGGTACTCTCTCATTGATCTTCAGTCCGAATTCGCCAAGTCCATAGACTTTATCCGGATTATTTGTCAGTAATCTTAATGATTTCACACCAAGGTCTGACAGTATCTGTGCCCCGACCCAGTACTCTCTGAGATCCGGTGCAAACCCTAACTTCACATTAGCCTCCACAGTATCGTATCCCTGCTCCTGAAGCGCATATGCTTTGATCTTATTGATCAGTCCGATTCCTCGGCCTTCTTGTCTCATATACAGAATAATTCCTCGGCCTTCTGCTTCTACCTGGCGCATCGCTGTCTGCAGCTGCAGGCCACAGTCACATCTGAGCGATCCGAATGCATCCCCTGTCAGACACTCCGAATGTACCCGGCAAAGCACATCCTCACCATCTCCCAGATCACCTTTTACCAGTGCCAGATGATGCTCTCCTGTAATATCATTGATATAACCATACATTTTAAAATCACCGTACTGCGTTGGGAGGTTTGCAACGGCTTCCTCCTTTACATGCTTTTCATGTATTCTTATATAATCCTGCAGATCACGGATCGTAATAAATGTAAGGTTATGCTCTTTTGCCATTTCCCATAGCTGTGATGTACGCATCATAGTTCCATCTTCTTTCATAACTTCACAGCACACGCCGCATTCTTTCAGTCCGGCAAGTCTCATAAGATCTGTTGTTGCCTCTGTATGGCCATTTCGTACCAAAACCCCGCCTTTTCTGGAAATAAGCGGAAACACATGTCCCGGTCTTCTGAAATCCTCCGGTTTTGACTGATCATCCACACACTTCATGATAGTATAGGAGCGCTCTTCCGCAGAGATACCTGTGGTTGTATCTGCGTGATCTACTGCCACGGTAAATGCTGTACTGTGATTGTCCGTGTTCTCCGCAACCATCGGCGGAAAGTTCAATCTCGCCGCAATTTCTGCACTCATCGGTGTACAGATAAGACCCTTTGCATAGGTCGCCATGAAATTAATATTTTCCCTGGTCGCAAACTCTGCCGCACATATCAGATCTCCCTCATTTTCTCTGTCCGGATCATCTGTGACCAGAACTATTTTTCCTTCCTTAAGATCCCTAAGTGCTTCTTCAATTGTGTTGTACTGATAATTTTGTGACATAGTGTATATCCTCCTGTTCTAAAACCCGAATTCTTCAAGAAACTCCATCGTAATTCCGGATTCTTTTTTCTCTTCTTCGTTTTTTCTGATGCCAAGCAGTTTTTCTACGTATTTTCCGATCACATCATTTTCCAGATTAACCAGATCCCCCGGCACCTTTTCCAAAAGAGTGGTTTCTTCTCCTGTATGTGGAATGACCGACACCTGAAAACCAGCTTCATCAACCCTTGCAATTGTCAGGCTGATCCCATCAATACAGACGGATCCTTTTTCCACGATCAGATGCAAAATCTGTGGCGATGTCTCAATTGATACCCAGATGGCATTTTCTTCCCGGAGCATGGAACGTATCACGCCAGTCCCATCAATATGGCCGCTTACTATGTGTCCCCCGAACCTACCGTCTGCAGCCATTGCACGTTCCAGGTTTACCTGGCTTCCGGCCTTGCAGCTGCCAAGACTGCTTCTTCTGATCGTCTCTGCCATCACATCGGCAGTAAATCCGTCCGGCTGAATCGACGTAACTGTCAGACACACACCATTCACAGCGATACTGTCACCGATCCTTGTCCCTTCCAGGACTTTCCGGGCTTTCACTGCCAGGATCCCTGATTCCCCTGTCAGCTGTATATAACGGACTTTTCCTTTCTCTTCTACGATTCCTGTAAACATGATTCCTCCTGTTTTTTATCACACACCTGACATTTTATCCGGATATCCTCACCGATCTGACAGATATCTGTATATTTCAGTTCCACTGCTTCAGACGGCAGTTCAACTCCAATACCCTCTACCGGTGTCTTCCCAGCCACACCGCCAAACAGCTTTGGTGCCACAAAAGCCTGTACTTCCTTTACAATTCCAGCTCGCAGTGCACTGTCATTTAACGTACCTCCTCCCTCCAGGAGGATGCTGTCAATGCCTCTGTTTCCAAGATCTGCCATCAGCTTCTTAAGGTCTATCTGATTCTTTTCGTCGGGACAGTAAATGGTTTCAACTCCCATGGTATGTAATATTTTTATTTTCTCTTTTGCATTTTTCTGTTCTGCATAAGCCACGATCGTCCGGTACTTTTCCGCACTTTTTACAATCTGACTGCCCGGCGGGATCCTGAGCTTACTGTCACACACAATCCTGACAGGACTTTTCCAGCCTTCTACCCGGACGTTTAACATCGGATCATCTGCAAGCACAGTTCCAATACCAGCCATGATTCCCATGTACTGATGCCGCATATGCTGTACTTCTTTTCGTGCAGATTCTCCGGTGATCCATTTTGATGCTCCTGTTTTCGTTGCGATCTTCCCATCCAGTGTCATGGCATACTTCATTACCACATAAGGGGTCTTCGTAGTAATATAATGGAAAAACACCGGGTTCAGCTGATCACATTCTTCTCTCATAAAATCTTCAACTACTGTTACACCGGCTTCCCTTAACATCTGTACACCTTTTCCTGCCACTTTCGGATTCGGATCTCTGGAACCGATCACCACTTTTCTGATCTTCTGTTCAATGATCGCTTCCGTACATGGAGGTGTTTTACCATGATGACAGCAAGGCTCCAACGTGACATAAATCACCGCACCTTCTGCTGATTCTGTAAGAGAAGCAATTGCATTACGTTCCGCGTGAAGTTCTCCATACTTTTTATGATAGCCTTCCCCGATGATCTTTCCGTCTTTTACGATCACTGCCCCTACCATAGGATTGGGATTCGTCCAGCCTTCTCCTTTTTTGGCCAGTTGAATAGCCCGAAGCATATATTCCTGATCCGTCATTTCTATTCCTTCTTTCTTATTCCTGTTCTTTGCCTGGGCTACGCCGAGGCTTTTAAACATGTGCAATCGGATTCACAGACAAGTGAATGGTATAGTTATTTCGAAAACGATGTACCAGATACAAAAAAAGCCTGCAGAAATATCTGCAGGGTGGAATTGATCTGTTACATATGATTGATAAATGAATGTCTGATTTTCCTATATAAAAAGCTCTGAAATGGATCACCATCTCAGAGCTCTGATACTACATTCATTCATACAAAAAATCAACTGTACTATCATCTTCTTCCATCCAGACTGTACTGTCGGCCCCGGAATCTCACCGGATCATGCCTCTCGGCTCGCGGGCTTTACCGCCGGTAGGGAATCTCACCCTGCCCTGAAGATATCTTTTTGTTTATTTTAATACTTTATCTGTTGTTTGTAAAGCAGAATTTTTATTTTACTTAGTTTACTGATGGAGATAGAATATCCATATACACAATAAATATCCTCATTTTATCCATATATTATATCGTTTTATGAATTGTTTTTTCATTAAAATTACACTATTTTTTCACTATTTTTCATTACTTCATCGTTTTCGCCAGTGAATTGAGCAATGCCCACATCTCTGGATTAGCCAATACTTTTGCCAGAAGTTCCGGATCGACTTCATCAGCAACAGAACCGTCACAAGCAACCAAACGATAACGGTTTCTGTATAGAGTTGGTTGAAGCTTCTGGTTAAAGATTTGCAAAAGTTCCCATAGTGCATTATCTTTTAATTTTGCACGCTGGTGATAGAAAGCGGCTTTTGATGGTGTTTCATCAGTGCGTCCGAAAAAATGATAAAGTTCTCTCTCTCTGATATTGTATATCCACTATAGTTTTAGATGTATCATCTTTACCATCTTGAATTGATCAGAAACTGTCATACTGACCTTTGTGGATAGCTTTAAGCCATTTTTAGGGATGTAACGATAGTATGGTTCCTCCGCAATCACCTTCACATTACCCCCGATCTTTGCTGCCAGTTCTTCCGCTGAATTCACATAAAAGAACATTTGTGCATCGGCATGGCCGACCTGTTTCATATATTTTTTCTTCATCATGGTCATTCCTCTTTTGTTCACCGTATCAAAAACAACTTCCATATTTCCAAATTGCCCAATCATACGCAGAAGGGCAATGACCTTATGTTCCTCAAAATAATGAAATAACCCGCCTGCAGTAACGAGAATAGGAGCATCAAATACATCATTGCGAACTTTTTTGATCCAATCCTTTGCAAAGGCATCCCCGGAAATATATAATTCCCTCTCTGGTTCGGGAAGAAGTCCCCGCCGGTATTCGATTACATGAGGCAGATCCACGGCATACCAGTGTGTCTTTCCGTTATCACATCGGTGATAGGTTGTCTCCAGACCACAGCCCAACTGGACAATCACACCGTCCGGTCTGCGTTCCAGAAAAGTCCGAATAATCCGATCCATATTAGCAGACCGGGAAGCAGAGGCCAAAAGGGTATACTGGCTCTGCATATTCTGTTTAATCAAGTCTGAAGGCAGCTTCTTTTTCAATTCCAATGCTTTTTTATCATATAAAATTTGCGGGTAATGCTCACTAGCATAAATTCTTCCCAGCATAGGGACGAACAGTGTATCCTCCACGACTCCTAACTTGGACATAGCCAAACCTCCTGTTTTGATACATTACTTTCTACCGACAAGCAACCGGGAAGAACCTAGCATCATCATGGCAGCCCGACGGTGGGCGCCAAAAGCTTCCTGTGCGGTATCAACAAGTCGTACTTCCTCATACCCCATATCCCGCAGTTTCTGCGCAAAACCTTCCATGTCACCGTACATCTTTTGTTTCATATCATCGTTAAGTGCAAAGACGCCGCCTTTTTTCAATACCCGCAGGCTTTCCAGCAGCAGTTTCTGCATATCTGCACCCATGACATTGTGATAGACATAGTTGCTGATGACCACATCAAAGCTCTCATCAGGAAAATCCAGCTGCTTCGCATCACCGTGCTGAAATACACAGCGGGAAGCCACGCCCTCACTTGCAGCATTTTTCTCGCAGAGTGCCTTGCTGTAATTGTACACAGCGCCCCAATAATCAATACCGATTACTTTTGCTTTCGGCCATGTCAGAGCCGCACGGATTGTCAGCGCTCCGGAGCCGCAACCTACTTCCAGAATCTTGCCCTCACCGTCATAGTCTAGGTGCGAGAGGACAACCCGGTGAACCTGTTCCATGATTCTGCCACCGCCAAAGGCATACTGCCGCCTGATCCATGTGATCCAGATCAGCAAAACCACAAGTGCGATTGTGATGATGGCAAACAGCACACCGAGAACAGCGACATGAAATACATAAAAAGAGAGGACAGCCAGCACAGCGGCCAAAACTCCGATTCCGCCAATGATGTAAAAGACAGGATTGGACATCCAGCTTCCATAGTCTTCCCCGTGGGTGCCAAGGCGGATATTCTCCTGCTTCCATTGGTTCCTTTTCATTGCACTACCTCCTTTTCCTTCTTCACGCAAGTTTCCAGTTCTGGCTTTCTGTCTGCAGTTTTACCATATGGGCATATACACCATTCTTTTCTTCCAGATCCTTTGGTGATCCTTCTTCTGCAACTGTACCATCAGAAAGGACAACGATCTTATCTGCTCCGGCTACGGTACGCATCCTGTGGGCGATAACCAGAACGGTTTTATCTGCGATCAGACGGGAAAGGGCTGTCTGTATCAGAGTTTCATTCTCCACATCCAGGGAAGCAGTAGCTTCATCCAAAAGAATGATCGGCGCATTTTTCAGAAATGCACGGGCAATAGAGATGCGCTGGCGCTCTCCGCCGGAAAGTTCACAGCCATTTTCCCCGATATTGGTATGCCATCCATCTGGTAATTTTTCTGCAAATTCATCTACATTGGCAAGTTTCGCAGCCGCAATGACCTGTTCATCTGTGGCGTCTTTGTTTCCGATTCGGATATTTTCCAGAATCGTATTGTCAAACAGCGTAACATCCTGGAATACGATGGAATACAGAGAAAGCAGTGTTTCCGGGTCTATTCGGGATACATCCATGCCTCCCACGGTAATCTTTCCTCTGTTAATATCCCAGAACCTTGCTGCCAGCCGGGATACGGTTGTTTTTCCGCCGCCGGACGGGCCCACCAGAGCCGTAACCTCTCCCTGCTTTGCCGTAAAGGAGACATCTTTCAATACAGTTTCTCCGGTATTATAGGCAAACCCGACATGGTCAAAGACAATATCATACCCCTGATTGGAAAGCCTATCACTGCCCTGCTGGATGGGATGATCGAGAATTTCATTCATATGGGCAATATTGGTTCGTGTACTGATGACTGCCGCAAGATTCTGGAGTGCGCCCTGCAGAGGGTCATATAAACGGGATACTACCAGAAGGAACATAAAGAATGTAAGCACGGAGAGGCTTCCTTGCATGAGCAAAACAGCTCCCACCAGCGCAACCGTTGCAATACCAAGCTTCAGCACCAGCGATGCGGAAACCACAAAAACAGCAAGGCCGAATTCATTGAGGATGGAACGATGCTCCACGGCACGGATCTTCTTTTCCAGACCTTTTAAATATGCCTGCTCCGCATTGTTCGCTTTCAGGTCACGAACCGTTTCAATGCACTCCTGTATCCCGTCTGCGCAGGCCATCTTTACATCCATGGCTTTCTGATTCAGATTTTCCTGAATCTTTGCGGAAAATCCCACAATCGCAAAGGCAACCGGCAGAACCCATAAGGCAGCCAGTGCCATTCTCCAGTCCGTAAAGAGCAGACCAATGGAAATCAGAACTGTAGAAATGATCGAACCCGCAAGCTCAGGGATAAAATGCGAAAAACTCTGCTCCAGGAAGGTGCAATCCGCCATAATGGTACTGGTAAGATCGGCTAAATCCTTTTTCCCGAAAAAGGAAAGGGGGATTTTGCGCAGATGTTCTGCCAGGGTAATGCGGCGGATACCGCTTTCTTTGTAAGTGGCAAAATAGGTCGCATTGTATTGAAAGAAAGTGGTCAGCAGAATCAAGCCAATACACACCACGCAGCCTGCCACATAAAATGGAATTTTCCCGCCGGGAACACCCCCGTTCATCAGATCGCTGACCAGGTAATATAAAAGTCCCACCGGAAACATAAAAGACAGATTCTGAAGGACACAGGCCAGGCAGCCTTTGATCAGGTCTTTTGCTCCCTGTTCAGACAGGGCATATTTTTTCTGCAGTTTTTTGATCATATTACTGCACCTCCTTTGTTACCTTCCATTGCACGGAAGTCTGGTAATTTTTCCACATACGGCTGAATATACCGTCTTTTGCAAGCAATTCGCGACTGTTTCCGCACTCGGCAACCCGTCCGTCGCAAATGACAAAAATCTGATCCACATTTGTTACGGTAGAAAGCCTGTGGGCAATCATAATCACTGTCTTACCCTCGGAAAGTCTTGAGAAAGCAGCCTGTACGCGGCTTTCGTTATCCGGGTCAGCAAAGGCAGTGGCTTCATCCAGAATGATAATCGGAGCATTTTTCAGCATCACACGGGCAATGGCAATTCGTTGCTGCTCGCCGCCGGAAAGATAGACACCCTTTGTACCGATGACCGTATCCACACCCTGTGGGAGTTTTTCCAGAATATCATCGCATTGCGCGTGATGAAGGGCAGTCAGAACTTCCTCACGGGTAGCTTCCGGTTTTCCCATACGCACATTTTCCAGAATAGATGCCTTGATCAGACGGCTGTTCTGAAATACGAAAGACACCGTGTTCATGAGTTCCTCTTTCGGGATGTCTTTCACATTAACACCACCGATTTTTACCATTCCGCTCTGGGGATCAAAGAATCGGGAAATCAGGTTGGCAAGGGTTGTTTTTCCACCGCCGGATGGACCTACAAAAGCTACCGTCTGTCCTGCAGGAATGGTCAGTGAAATATCTTTTAATACTTCTTTTTCTCCATCATAGCTGAAATGAACCGATTTCAGTTCCACGGAAGCGTTTTGGGGATGCTTTGAATGTTTCGTTTCCTCCAGAGGCTTCAAATGCAAAACGCTGTCAATTCTCTGTAAAGCGTCGTCTACGATCATGGCGTTTTCACTTTGGAACATAATGCGTGTCAGTGTGACAGAAATAACCGGTGTAATGATGATATAGAAAATAAGATCCAGTAAGAAACCGGAAGTCACACCGTCTTGCGTAAGCAACAGTCCTCCGGCAATCAGTGTGGCAAAAACGCCGTTGATCGCAGCTGTATAGAACATCATCGGTGTCCGAAGCTGCCTGGTATAAGCAATCACCCATACTTTATACCGGTCAATGGAGTCTTTAAACTTCTTAAAGGAAAAGATCGTCTGGCCAAAGGTTTTTACCACCGGAATCCCACGGACATACTCTACCGCTTCATTGGACATATCATCCAGCGCATTCTGGTATTCTTTCATCTTTTCCTGCATCTGCTTTCCGGTCATTGCCATCATGATCAGAAACCCCAGCACAACCGGAACAAGACTCAATAGTCCCAGTCTCCAGTCAAACACGAACAACAGCACCAAAAGACCGCAGGGGGTTGCAATGGCATTGGCTCTGTCGGGAAGCTGATGGGCGAGATAGGTTTCGGTGGCTGCGCTGGATTCGTTGACAATCTTGCGCAGTTTTCCGCTGCCAAAACTCTCGGCAAACCCAAGAGGAAGCTTAACAATATGCTCCATGGTCTGGATACGCAGGTTTGTGGCGATACGAAATGCTCCCAAATGGGAACACATCAGCCCTGCTATGTAGACAAGCACCGCTATAACCGCAAACAATACTGCCATCCAGCCATTACCGGTCAGGTTCTGTGCCTGGCCAAAATTCGGTGCCACCTCCAATACTTCCTTGATCATTTTCCAGATGTAATAGAAGGGTACCAGAGCAATCAGGGCACTGATTGCAGAAAACACCCAGGAAGCATAGGTCAGGTACTTATGGCTGCCTGCAATTTCCAGCAGGCGTGATAAATTGGATTGTTTTTTCAAAAAAATTCCTCCTTTTCTTTGTGTTTATGATAAAGAGAACACGTCTATGTTCTTACAATATCCGAATTTAGGTTAGCAGCAGCTAACTGTCAAACAAAAATTATAAGGCATTACTGCCCCATAATTTTCATCCATCCTGCTGTATAAAAGGCGCGCATTTCTCTAACGTAGTTTTCGGCATCTTTTAGCGGCATTTCATGAATGATCAATTCAAAAAAAGTATGAAACATGCCGGTGATCAGAATATGCTCCAGCGAAGGATCGATATGGGGAGAGGGCCTTCCAAGCTTCCTTAAAACCTCCTGATAGGCATGAGTCCCTTCCACTTCAATCTCCACCATTTCATCAATTAGCCCGGCAAATTTTGTTCCTTCCGAACAGACAAGGATCAGTTTACATTCCTCTAAATGCTCATACGCATAATGAAGAATATTGTACATGCAGATTCCCGAAATATCACTCATGACTTCCGGCTGTCTGGCAGCTGGAAGTTCAGCAAACTCCTGCTGTGCCTTTATAAAACGGTTGCGAATATATTCATAATGCTCACCAACGATGGCTTCAAAAAGTTCTTCTTTACTTTTGTAATATCCGTAAAAGGCTCCGGTAGTCATTCCCACGGATTTCACAATATTCCGCAGGGAAGCGTCTTTATATCCTTTTTCTAAAAATTCCGCTTTCGCTGCCCGGTGGATATTTTCTAAAGTCATTCCATTTCCGTTTATTTTGCACACCTCCTATATAACAGTGCTATATAACGCTGTTATAATTTTAATCTCTGAAAAAGGTTTTGTCAATAGCAACAAGAAATAGTTGCATAAAAACTGCAATCCAAACATCATTCTGCACTTTATTACTGATAAAATTTTTAAATACTGGTTTTGACAAAAGTTTCCTTTTTTCTAATAAATGATAAGCAGGGTGGAGTTTGTTCTCACACCCTGCTTTTTGATTATCATGAATTACTCGAAGATCTTCTTCACTTTTTCTTTCAGCCTGTCCATGCACCTGTAAACTGCCTTTTCGGTAATCTTCAGATACCTGGCGATTTCATGAGTGCTGGTCTTATCATGAGTCAGTGCCTCGATAGCTCGCTGCAATTCGTCCTCATTCTCCGGGTCAACGCTGCTAGTTGCCTCGTCCAAAATGACAACCGGTGCATTTTTCAGCATGGCACGGGCGATGGCAATACGCTGGCGCTCCCCGCCGGAAAGGTGGGAACCGGCGCTGCCGACAACCGTATCATAGCCATTGTCCAGCCCGCGGATAAAGGCGTCGCAACCACTTTGTTCGGCGGCCTGTTCCACCTCCGCGTCTGTGGCGCTGGGTCTTCCCATGCGGATATTTTCCCGGATACTGCGGTTAAACAGGTAGTTGTCCTGAGATACATAGGAAATCTGATCTGCAATTTCAGACAGCGGTATATCCTTCAGCTCATGACCGCCGAGGGTAATGCTGCCGGATGTAACATCCCAATATCCGGCAATCAGCTTTGCCACCGTCGATTTGCCGGAGCCAGACGGCCCCACAAGGGCGGTCATGGTGCCGGGCCGGATGGTCAGGCTCACACCATGCAAAACCTCTGTTGTCCCGTCATAGGAAAAAGACACAGACCTAAGAGAAATGCCGGTATCTTCCAGCTTGACCGGCGTATCCTTATGGTTCAGTTCTTCAGCGTTCAAAAGCTGGCTGATTTCTTCCACATTTGTCCCTAATACGGCCAAATCGTCCGTAAAGGTAAAGGCTGCAACAATCGGCCCAATCAGTCCCAGCGAGAAAATTACGATAGACAGGAAAGTGGAAAGTTCCAGGCTGCCGGAGATCCAGAACGCGAAGCCGCAGGGCAGCACACAAATCAACACCGATGGCAAAATGGCGTTGTAGGCGCTCATGGTTTTTTGGTTTTCTCTCATCCAGTCCACATAGTAGTTGGCGTTATAGTTTACTGCGTCAGAATATTTTTTGTAGGAACCGGCGGATTGACTAAACGCTTTGACTACCTCAATCCCACCAATGTACTCTACAATGACATTTGCCATTTGCTTGCCTGCCTTAACCGCGCCTTCCCATTTGACGGGATAATTCTTCATGCCGGCAGACATGACAGCAAGGCCCACCACCAGCGTAACAAGTGACAGAAGCGCCATGCGCCAGTCCAAAAGGAACAGGTACACGGCGATAACAAGCGGTACCAGCACATTTGCCGTCATTTCCGGGATCAGGTGTGCGAAGGTTGGCTCCATACCTTCTACCCGGTCAACAATCGTTGTTTTATACTGGCCGGACGGAGTATCTAAAATCGTCCCCATCGGGACGCGGGCCAGCTTTGCGGTGATATTTTCCCGCAGATCGCGCAGCGTGTAATAGGTCGCTGTGTGGGAAATCGTTGTAGAAAGACAGGAAAACAGCACCTTCCCAAAGTATCCGCACAGTGCAATAATACCAGCGGTCACATAGCGGGAATAATTCTGTTCCCCAGACAACATCATTGTGACAATATGCGCCACGCAGAAATAGGGCACCATCTGGCAGACAACGCCTAATACCGCAAGGATAATACTGCCAATGAATTTCCCGTGATAGGGTTTGCCCCATCCCCATAAGACGCCTATGGGTGACTCCTTCTTTTCCTCCTTCATTCTGTGGACACCTCCTTCTCCATATCATTCAGGAAAAACTTTAGCAGCCGGTTTCGGCCATCGCCGTTCGCTATGGAATAACTTTCCAGAATTTGCCCATTTTCTAAGTGAAGGACATAATTGCAGCAGCGTAGAATAAATTCCGGGTCATGCGTTACCACAAGCGCGGTTCTTCCGGCATTTGCCACCTGATTGACAACATTGGCAACCTGCCTCATGTGAAACAGGTCAAGGCCACTGGTCGGTTCATCAAATAAAATCAGAGGGCGCTCCGAAGCAATCGCAGAGGCAACCGCCACGCGCTGCTTTTGACCGCCGGACAGTCCCATCGGGTGGCAGTCCTCAAAGGAAAGCAAGTCCATCTCCTTTAAGATTTCTCTTGCCCTTTGCTTATTCTCGGTTCTCATACTGAGCAGAATTTCATCCAGAAGACTTTCGGTAAAGAGCTGGTGGTTTACATCCTGCATGACCATATAACAGAGTTTCAATCGTTCTTTTCTGGAATAGTTCTTGCTCTGATCCTGCACCGTTCCTTTGAAGTGCTTTTCCAACCCGCAGAGGCACCGGGCAAAGGTGGATTTTCCCGCACCATTATGTCCGATGATGGCCGTGGCGCTGCCGAATGGGAAAGAGGTTTCCGTTATATGCAAGGTTTCCGGCTCATGCTTATAGGCAAAGGACACATTCTTTATCGTCCAAACCGCCTCATTCATTCTCTGCGGCGTGCCTTCAACTTCTGAAAGCCCCGCAAGATCAAGAGGGCGCAATCCCATATCATCGCGCTGTCTTGCCGACAGGCCGCAAAATTTCTCTGCTGTATAATCACCTTCGATTTCTCCATCTTTTAGGTACAGGACACGGTCAAAGAGGCCGGACAGATAATACAGCCGATGTTCAGAGATGATGATGGTCTTTCCCTGCGATTTCAAAGTAAAGAGTAGCTGTCGGAAATCAGCGATAGCGTATGCGTCAAGGTTGGATGATGGCTCATCAAGCACATAAATATCCGGGTCAATTGCCGCTGCCGATCCGCAGGCGATTTTTTGCTTTTCACCGCCGGACAAAGAAAAAATACTTCTATCAAGCAGCGGCTCCAACTTTAGCTGTGCAGCTACACGCTTTACACGGTCACGCACAAGATCTTCCGCTATGCCGTGATTCTCTGGGCCGAAAGCCAGTTCGCTGGTCGTGTCTACATTGAAAAACTGAGAACGCGGATTTTGAAATACAGAACCGACTTTCAGAGAAATATCAAACAGTGACAGGTCACGGGTATCCTTTCCATCCAGATAGACGGAGCCGGTATAAGTCCCCTCATGATAATGGGGGATCAAGCCGTTAAACAACCGGGTCATGGTTGTTTTCCCACAGCCGGAAGTCCCGCAGAGCAGGACAAAAGAACCGTCCTCAATAGTGCAGGAAATATGTTTCAAAGCGCCACCGGCCTGCCTCTCACTGTCGGGAAGGGTACTGGCAGGATAAGAAAAGGACACATCTTGACATTCAATCATTTCCTTCACCCCCTTGCGGAAAGCACATAGATTTGCGCTGCAAATGCTCCCAGACAGATCAGCAGGAAAATAACATCCTGCACATGAAAACCCAGCTTACAGATATTCGTCCGTTTTACCGGGCCTCCCAATCCCCGCGTAAGGGCTGCCTGGGACAGTTCCTCTCCGATTTTGACGGAGCAGATCATCATGGGGACAATCCGATACTCTAAAATCGCACCGACTTTTCCACCACCAAAGCGGACGCCACGCATCCGCATGGCGTCCCCAATAGCGCTCCATTCTTCCGCAACCGTGGGAAAGAAGCGAAACATCACAGACATAGGAATGGTGATCTGCTGCGGCAGGTGGAGCCGTTCCATCGCCGCAACAAATTCGCTGACCGTGGTTGTCGTTACCACAAAATATCCCATGACCACGCTGGGGGTGAACCTCAGCAGAATGCCAACAATGGCTACTGCAATGTAGTTTGCTACGCCAGCCAGTCGTGACAGACCGAACATTTCCAGGCACAGACTGCCTCCAAAAATCAGGATATAGAAAACAGCGCCTTTCCATTTTCTGGCCGCTGACAAAAGTAACAGCGGGATCGCCGCCAACACGATGATGTAATACTGCATGATGCCTTCATACGAACCGCCTAAAATAAAGACAGCTATGGTAATCAGTACCGCCAGTTTTGTCCGGGGGTCTAATAAAATTCCGCTATTGTTTTTTTGACTTGCAAGAAGTTCGCGGCTCATTACACAATTCCCGCCCGCTCAAAGTGCTTTTTGAAAATCTTCCGTCCGATCAGGCCGCCGACAAGACCGCTGACGAAAGCAGCAATAAGCAGTACCGGCAAAATCCAGTCGGGCATATAAGCCATGAGCGTATCGGCATATTCCTGACCGTAGCCGGGGAGCAGGTTCTGGTAGTAAGCGTCACGCGTCACAACGATGGGAATAAAGGCGCCGATTACCCACATGGAAAAAACGCCGTGGATCAGCACTTCGCGCTTGGCATTTTTGTAGTCACAGGCTTTCATCATAAAATCGGAAATCAGCCCGAAGATCAGCCCGGTAGGGATGCACCACCAGCCCATGCCGGTCAGCAGCATAATGATACCCAGCAGCACTCCGCAGATGGTAAGCATACCGAATTTTTTGATTTTGGAGAAGAACAACATCATCGGAATACCGCCCACAAGCGGCACGATCACGCTGATAAGCGGAATAAAGATCGGGATAAAACCGATAGACGCCGCTGCGAAAATGACGATAAAGTAAATCGCCGTAAAAATACCGATGTTGATTAAGTCCTTTCCTTGCAATTTGTTGTTCATTGCGAAACCTCCTAACATGATTACTTTCGTCTTTGTTAGTTCTTGCTAACTAACCCTAATGATAGCATACAATCAGCTGTGCTTCTATGCACATATCGGTATTTTAAGCCCGTATAGCAAGGAGTTTTTTCGCTCTGCCAGAATATCCATTGACCGGGAGTTTTCTCGCAGGTATAATAATATCAGCGATTTTGCATGATGAAAGGGGCGAAGCAGTTGCGTAACATGATATGCAACATTTTAGAAAACAGCGATGCTGTTTCTGGTGTGACCTTGAAAAACAGTCCAAATAGCAGCACATTGCTTTTGGATCGGGCAGATGGCAAGGGACGCATGACATTCCATACGCTCTTTCCGGGGCTGACTTTGGCTTTTATTTTTGTAAACGCTCCCGTATGGCCGGAGTCGGATGAAAATTCAAATCTAAAGCCTTTGCTGATTAACTATTGCGTTTCGGGCAGAAGTGAATTGCTTCTGGATGACGGCTCCTACATTTACCTGAAGGAAAATGATTTTTGTGTCAGTGAACAGACCGCACAGAAAGAATATATCTTTCCCACACGGCAATATCAGGGCATAAAAATATACTTTGACCTGCCACTTCTTTTACAGTCCTGCGGTGAACTTTTGAAATCTTTTTCACTTGACCTCCCTACGCTGGAAGAAAATTATTGTGGCAACCATAAGACATATATCAACGGAGCGGACAGTGAGCTGGAAAATATATTTCAAAAACTCTGGCGGCTATCTGAAAAGCCCTCTGCCTTCCATTTGCAAATCTATACGCTTGAACTTCTCCACCGGCTTTTTAACATGGAAATCCGGCCTTCGAAAACCTGCGGCTTCTACACGGAAACGCAGGTTGAAATTGCAAAAAGGGCAGCGCAAATTCTCTCAGATGATCTTTGCCAGCACATTCCTGTACGGCAGATTGCAGAACGCTTTTCGGTCAGTGAAACCAGCCTGAAAAATTATTTTAGAGGCGTATATGGACAGAATATATCCACCTGGCTGCGGGAAATCCGTATGAACGAAGCCGCAAGGCTTCTTTCGGACACAAAGCGTCCGATTGCCGAAATATCCGAACAGGTCGGCTATTCTAATCAAGGGAAATTTGCAGCTGTATTTAAAAAACAGCTTGGATTATCACCCTTAGAATATCGACGATTCAAAAATTTGGAAAAATACTAAAGCCGAGATAGATTAATACTCTCGGCTTTACTCATTTCACATTCACAATTTGGTATTCAAAAACTAATTGTTTGATCCACTCCTTCTCTTTGATATTTGTTTGTTCGTAATAATTATAGATTTCCTCTACAGAGAGTTCTTTTAAAACCTTCTCTCCATTTTCTTCACATTCTTGTACTAAGCATCACTTAGCAAACTCATCAGATCAACCATTCCTTTCCCTCAGATATTCAAACAGTGCCTCGGTAAACTCTTCTTTCTTTGCTCTTGAAACATTCAGTTCTATTCCGCATTTCAACCGTAGTACGCCTTTTTCTAACCCTTCTACTTTTCCAAAATTAACAATGTAACTATAATGTGTCCTAAATGACCTTGTCTCTTATAAAAAATGAAACGAAAGTAAGTTTCTTTTACTGCCAGCCTTAGAAAATTACTACCAGCAGCATCTTGAACTGTTCCTGTCCATATACTGCATGGGGATGTTTTGCTGGCATGACGATGGAGTCGCCTTCTTTTAGGATATATTCCTCGCCGTCAATAGTTACTTTTCCTACACCATCCAGACAGGTCACGAAGGCATCCCCGCCAGATTCATGGGTGCCGATCTCTTCGCCTTTGTCAAAAGAAAACAGAGTAACACTTACGTGTTCGTTCTGCGCCAGTGTTTTGCTGACTACCTGTCCGTCCTGGTATTCTACCTGCTCTTTTAAAGCCATGACTTCTGCTTTGTTGATGTTCTTAATTCTTGTCATTTTTTATGTCTCCTTTTTTAATTTATATTGTACCCAGTACAGTGAAAATTAAGTATCTGCTATATTGACGCAGTATATGAAAAGTCAAATTAATCAACATAGTGGCTACTTAATATTCGCTGTACTAAGCATAATGTGCCTGTTATACTTCACAATAATACAAGAAGGATCTAAGTTTCTCCCATCCTGCCTCGTCGAAGTCCCCATCCAGGGACAGGTCATAAACTGGTGCCTGGCAGTGGTCGTGGATTCCTCTCATATTCAGCACCATAGCAGTGTTTTCATAGCGTGGTGCCATCATCAGGATACCGCTGCAGTTCTCACCCAGTTCCAGTGCTTTTGCATAACGGTATCGTCCATTGGCACCAGAGTAGTCTGACAGATACTCATCGGCACGTTTTTGAAGCCCACTTAGGTCTTGGCTGAAGCTGCTTCTATCTCCCAGGCGCTCATGGATTGCCAACAGCTGTTTTTCCAATTTCTGGAAAAACTCTGTCGCATTTTTATTGCCAGAGGCTTCTTTCCACAGAAACAGCATCATCTCAGACAGCGGTGCCCGGCGGCACAGGATTCCTTCATACTCCAGCTGCTCCAGGATTCCCTCATTTAAGCTGGTCAGGCTGGCAGAGGTTCCAACTAATCCCAGTGATTTGGCTGAGGTACTTTCTTCTCCGATCTCCTTCGCCCAGCGGCGCAGGTCTTTCCACTCATGGAGGCTGCCATCTGGAAGCAGAGAGCGGTAACACTGATCCCGCATATGCGGATCGGCACTGTAAAGGATGTCGCCGCAAACCAGAGCCTTCATCAGAAGCTCCGGATCATCTGCGGTCACTGGAAGTGTCTCCAGGATCGGCGCGATAATGTCCACATGCTCATATCCCTTGCGGTCCAGTACCGTCCGGACGGCTCTTGCATACTGTCCATCTGCATCTGCACCCTCGTTAAATGGGATCAAGAACTGCAAATCCTTCTGCTCTTCTTTCGGTGTCTCTTCCAACAAGGTCAAAATCTGACCTAACATCACTGGGAACGGCAGATATTCCTTGGAGTTGGTCTCTGCACGTCCCTTCATCAATACTTCACGGGAATAGTCTGGCAGTGTTTTTCTCTTTTTATAGCCGCACTGTTCAAAATAGTTTTCCAAGTACCAAGTGTGGTAACCAAGATCCGGCAGTACAAGTGTCTTGTCCTCATCCGGCTTGAACTTAATATTGGCTGGCTTCATCTTCACATCCAGGATGTTAAAATCTTTTGGCATCTGGGCTGGCGGTCTGTGGGAGATACTGTTAAGGAACGCCTCAATACGGGTAATAATACCGACTGCCGAATACTGCTCATCCACCTCGATCTGAAGGTACGGCTTATCCCCCATCTCTTCACGGAACATATGGTTTACAAGGGTATCAGGACCGCATCCGTGGTTGGTAAGGTAAACGGCATACAGGTTCGGATGGTGGGCCACGATCTTCGCACCGGATAACAGGTGGTCACCGAAATGATATTTTTTCTTTTGCGAATGATTCCGTTACACTCATTAATTAGTATTCGGGTGATCCAGGTTCGGAAAAATTTCTCTTTTTTTAATGTATCCAGCTTTTCATATGCTTTGAGAAGCGTTTCCTGAACAGCATCACAACAATCTGCATCATTTTTTAAAATGGATTTGGCCACATGATACAGCATCGCTTCCGCATCGTGGACCTCCTTAATAAATGCACTTTTTGTCATAGCCTGTTTCTCCTTTGGTCCGGACATTTATACACGTGTTTTTTTATTTTACATCAATTAGATGCATTTGAACATCAATCGGTTCTCCCCAAACAGTTTTTTCTAAAAATAAAACAGTTTTTTTGAAGTAACTGGTTCTTGACACATAATATACCTTGCAATATTGAAGGAAACTGATTTAATCCGAAACCAAAGAGAAGAAAAGTTTATTTATTAGGAATTAAATACTTCCGTATTGAAAGATGTCATGCTGTGGATCACAGATTTGAAAGGAACATCGGACGATGAAGGAAATGATAAAAAAATATAGAGGTTCATTAATTAGCTCTATACTGATAATCCTCACAGAAATGTCACAGACAGGTGCCTTTTATCAGCTGAAATCTCACAATTTTGTGACATTTGAAAACGGCCACCCTTTCGGATGACCGTTTCTCGTCTGTGTATCTTATTCAGCAATGCGTAGCCGTTCCACAACTGTTTTCTGTGCCATTTTGTTATAGCAGACCAAAGGTACAAAGGCGGTAATGAGAACTAACGGTATTACACAGAGGAACACAGGAAGCAGGGTAAAATGCCATGTAAAATAACTTAATTCTGCCCCCATCATTCGAACCACTGTCAGACTCCCCACGATAGAGATGAGCAGGGAACATATAAGCCCCAATGCGGAATACCCAATCCCCTCAATCATTAGCATCTGTTTGACTTGTCGGCCGGTCATACCTACCGATTGCAGCATGGCCAATTCTTTGTATCTGGACAAAATAGAGGTCATCATGGAATTGATAAAGTTCAGTATGTCAATCAACGCCAGAATCGCACAAAGAGCACCTCCCACAAGACGGTACATGTTAATCATCCCATCAAAAGTCTGCCGCAGTGTCACTTTTGACAGATAATCCAAAGCTGTGTCCGTATTTGTAGTGTAGTTTTTCAGCCAGTTTTCCGTGGCAAGCTGGTATTCATTATCTACATTGAAGATGGTTTTCATGGCCGGCTGGTCGGCGGATACCATATTTCCCAGCAGCTCATTTGTCGGGAAAATATAATCCAGTCCCATATCTACTTGTAAAGGTGTTTCTAACGCTTTCGGTATATCTACCACAGCCAATACATCATGTATTTTGTTTGTTCCATCAAGCTGCTGCACACAGATCTTGTCTCCCGGTTGATACAAACAGAGAGAACCGTCACTCATCATCCGCAGCGGTGTTACATACACGCCGGTTCCAGCTCTCCATTTTTCCATGTTCAGCTCTCCATCCAAAACCCGCACATACTCTGCCGGAAAGTCGTCTAACCCGTACACATTGACACCATGTTCCTGTCGAACCCTATAATTTCCCAGCTCATTTGCTATATCACGGGAAGAAACTGCAAGTTCCTGCAACTTTGTAAGATCATGTTTGGAAAGCGGCTGTTTGGAAGTCCACAGGTACACATTGCCTATATCTTCAAGACCATTCAACCTTTCAGCCTCACGAATGAAATCCTGGCTCACATTCGCCGTGTTATACGGGGCATAGCTGTTGATTACCGTTGTATCGGACACTGTAAAATCCGTAAGACTAAAATCAGCCACAAACTTATCGAAATCAAAGGAAGTTACATAGGTATAGACACTGTTCAAAAGAACGATGCTGAGTGCAAAGGACAAGGTGACAATCGTTACTTTTTTCTTATTGCGGCCAAGATTGCTTTTTGCCATCATAACTGTGCTTATACGTTTACTGCGACGGTCTTTCTTTTTTCCTCCTGCCTGCTCGACATAGTGTAGCGCCTCTATCGGGGAAACCTTGGCTGCCATCGCAGCAGGTTTTTGGCAGCTAATCAAAACAGTAATCATAGAAAAAACAATCGCCACCAAAAAAATCGACGGATTTACCGTAGTAACGACCCTTATATCATCCGTCAGCATATTTACAATCGCAGGCAGCAGCAATCGACCAATTGGCCATCCCAACAATAGACCAATAGGTATACCCATAAGAGATAGCTTAATTGCTTTTCTATAAACGATTTTTCTTATTTGTCTTGCAGTGGTTCCCAGTGTTTTCAACATTCCATAAAACCGAATATCCTGTGCGATAGAAATATAAAACACATTGTAGATTAGAAGATACCCTGCGATAAAGATAACCGCAATACCAGCTACAAGGGGCAGCATGGAAGAAAAACTGACCGTTGCCGTTTGGTAAGCGTCGTTAATACTTACCCGTTCATCTAAACCGTATTTGGAAGTCACATCTAATGCCTGCTTTTCAATGTTCCATGCCGTAGGCATCATCATAACAGCATCAATATAACCGGTTCCCACAGGTGGGGTTGTTCCGTCCGTTTCCCCGTGGATGACAGGAGCTACCTGTTCCGTATATTCTTTGGATAATAGAATTGTTTGACGATACGCCACAGCATCCCCATCCCAAATGCCGCAAAGCGTAAAGGTATCGCTAAATGTATCCGTATCAGTTATAAAGGTCAGTTCCATCTGTGTACCAACCTCATCAGGTAATCCCATCGCTGCCAGAACAATACGGCTGGTGGCAATCTCATTTTTCTGTTCCGGCAGATATCCGGTGTCGGGGGTGTTAAAAGTTAGTTCTGCATAGGTTTCATCACTATATCGCAGTTCCGTGGGTGTCTTGTTGAACTTATCACCCACGGCATTTCCTATGATAATCGAGTATCCGCTGTCCTTCACCCCTGTATCCGATGACAGCCGTTCATATTCTTCCCAAGATAAACGCTTGATACCTGCATGGGCAGAAGTGCCGGTTGTCCTCATATTACTTTCCTGCATAGCAGTCTGCAAGCTAATGGCAATTGTAAACAGGCTGGTAAAAAGCAGTGTGGCAAGCAAAATCGCCAATACAGCAATGGTGTTTCTCCGGGCTTTCAAAGAACGCTTTGCCAGAAGTTTCAGGACAGGTCTGTTGTTATTCCCAAATAAAATATCTGTCATATTTTCGCCCTCCTTTACTTGGAAATTCTGCCGTCCTCAATACGGATAATACAGCCGGCAAGCTGGGCAATCTCATTGTTATGAGTAATCATCACAATGGTCTGATGGAATTTCTGGCTGGTAACTTTCAAAAGTCCTAATACATCACTACTTGTCCTGCTGTCAAGGTTTCCGGTCGGTTCATCGGCCAAGACAATGGCTGGTTTGGAAACAAGGGCACGCGCAATTGCCACACGCTGTTGCTGACCGCCGGAGAGGTTGTTGGGCATATTGTTTAGCTTATCCTCCAGTCCCAGCATCTGCACTACTTCTTTCATAAACTTCTTATCTACCTTGTTTCCGTCCAGTTCCACAGGCAGCACGATGTTTTCGTAGACATTCAGCACCGGCACCAGATTGTAGTTCTGGAAGATAAAGCCGATGTTACGTCTGCGGAAGATGGTAAGCTGTTCATCCTTGAATTCAGAGAGTTCTTTTCCTTTTACTTGAATGCTACCGGAAGTCGGTGTATCCAAACCGCCCATCATATTCAGCAAGGTGGACTTACCACTGCCGGAAGTACCAACGATGGCAACAAACTCTCCCTCCTCAATGGAGAGGGTTACGCCATCCAATGCTTTTGTGATGTTCGGCTCAGTGCCGTAATATTTTTTTAAATCTGTTGTCTGCAATATGCTCATATAGAACACCATCCTTTCTTTGTGATGGTTTTATCATAAAGACCGAACCTCACAGAAATGTCACGAGCTACAAAGAATTTATAAGAAATTCGGTTCCAAATGTCATAAGTCTGTGACATTTCAATTTTGAGGGAATGTCGGTACTACTTTCGGAGCAGGAAAACAGAAAAGGTTGAGCCTTGCCCAATCTCTGATGCCACCCGGATATAGCCTTCCTGCAAGGTCATGATCTCACGGGCCAGATACAGACCAATCCCAATCCCCTCCACATCATGTACCGCATCTTCCCGGTAAAACCGTTTGAAAATCGTCCCCTGATGCTGCTCCGAGATGCCGATGCCGGTGTCGGCAATGTTGATCTTTACATACATTTCCCAGCCTTCCACAGACACACGGATCTGTCCGCCTGCCGGGGTGTACTTCACTGCGTTATCCAGAATGTTGAACAGAGCTTCGCTTGTCCATTTTCTATCGTGTCGCGCATCCAGATGCTCTGGACATTCCACCTGTACATCTATTTGTTTCTTTTCAGCATTGAACAAAATCCAGCCCAGGGCTGTGGCAAGGGTATCATAAACCGGCTGCTGTTTTTGATCCAACGAAATGACTCCAGTTTCCAAGCGGGAAGTTTTAATCATGGCCTGCATGAGAAAGTCCAGCTTATCAAGCTGACTAGCCTGGGCTGTCAGAAATTCCTTTTGCTTCTGCGGAGGAACCTCGTTTTCAAGCAGCGTGTTGTTGATTATCTTCAAGTTGGCAATCGGGGTCTTGACTTGATGGGAAATATCAGAGATCAGCTCTTGCAGGTCAGCTCGTTCCTTTGCGATGTTGTTTTTATTTTCCTGCATGACTTCGTACAACCGCCCCAGTCGGTAGTTGATTTTATAAAATAGGCTTTCTTCCTCAATCGTCTGCTTCGGCTGCATAATATCCCCGGAGAGCATATCATCCATTTGACCACAAAAGGAATCGGAGAACATGACCAGTTTCCGACGGATCAGGGTCACAAAGCAGATGACGCAAAGCAACACAAAGACACTGAACAAGAACACATACCCGACAGCGGTTATATTCTCGGTCAGCAGATAAATAGCGGCAGAAACCACACCAATTGCCAGCAGCAAGAGTATTCCCAAAAGGATACAGGCTTTGTTGATGGAGAATTTTCGTATATTCATTTCAGCGTCCCTCCAATCCACATATAGCCCATGCCGTACACCGTCTTAATGTACTGGCGGCCTTCCGTTTCAATTTTGTTTCTCACCCGGCTGATGGCTGCGGTCAGGGCGTGTTCATCCACAAAGTTTCCATCGGCATCCCACAGTTTTTCAAGTAGCATCTGCCTAGTCAAAACAATCTGCGGATTTTTGGTCAGGATTTTCAACATCCGATATTCCAACGGAGTGAACACCAGCGGCTTACCGGACAGGGAAGCAGTCATCTCTGAGAAATTGATGGATAGTGCGCCATCCTCATAGCAATCTCCGCCACTCTGTTTCGCCAGCCACCCCAATACCACGGACAGCTTTTTTTGAAAGACGCTCATGGGAAAAGGCTTGGTCACATAGTCCTCAGCTCCCAGCTCATATCCTTTGAGCATATCACTCTCCATATCATTTGCGGTCAGGAAGATCACCGCTGTATCTGACCGGCGCTCTTTTACTTCACCGCAGAAATCAAAGCCATTCCCATTTGGCAGGTTTACATCCAGCACGATCAGGTCATAGTCCTGCTTAGTTAGAAAATTACTGGCTGCTGATTTTGTCAATGCAGAGTCCACGACATAGCCCGCAGCATCCAAGTTATAGCACAAGGTATTATTCAAAAGTCGGTCATCCTCGACTACTAAAATTCGCATTGTATCACACTCCTTCATTCTTAGTGTAGCATTCAAATGTCACAGAAACCTCACAAGAAACTATTTCTTGTTTCCTTTGTATCTCTTATCGAGTGGTTTTTGTGCTTCTCTTGGTATCAGCCAAACACCGGCCATTTTCACAGCGCCGGGGACACGCTCACCAGCACAATAATAATTTACCCTACGAGGTGCCACGCCCCACTTTTCGGCGGTCTCTTTCAATGTCATATAGTCCATTTCGCACCTCCAGTAATAAAATGTCAATAGTTTTTTAATCACTTTTTTCAAAAAGGCAAAAAAAATAGAACGTATAGATTATTTCCATACGCTCTATCTCACATTTCATATTAAATTTTTTGAATTCTACAAACCTGAAGTTGAAGAGCAATAGCTCTACCGTTCATACGATGCAATGATTTCTTTGCTGTCTGCAATTCTATAATCAAGTGTTTCCAAATTACCAATCAAGTCAAATGTCATATCTGCATTAACCTGCAATTCATCTTCAATCCTGGATGCAGACGGTTCATCTTTTAGAAAAACGGTTAATCCATAAGGCTCTGTTTCAGACTGTATCTCTATACTGTCATATGAGTATCCCTCCGGATACTCTTGCCCACTTACAATATTTATAACGTTCGAAGAATCTCCTACATAATCTGTCTTATACTGCGACAGGTCAGGAATTTCGTACAATTTTTCTTTTTTTCCGCACGCCGAAATCAACATTATTGATACCGTAACTAACATAATTGCAAGTACTTTTTTCTTCATAAAACATCTCCTGAAAACTTTTATTTATCTTCTGACTCAAATCCGAGTTCTTTCAGTTCTTTTTCGTTTCTGACATCTTCATCCGTTTTCTTTCCAGTGATGGCACTGTAGGCTTCTTTGATTCCATTTTTCACTGCCCATTTGATAACGAAATACAGCGCAATCAAAATAACAATTGCAGTTCCTCCGCTTATGCCTAATTCATTCCACATAATCATTAACTCCTCCGATTTCGTGACTTTCAATTTATTTTCAATTTTGCAGGCTGGAATCTATCATTGAATAAAACACATCCATACTCCAACTACTATGAGCAATATACCTGATATTCTTCCTGCAAATTTTGACTTTTGATATCCTAGAAAATATATTGTTTCGGGAGTTGTAAATGGCAATAAAACAACATCTATACCCATTACTATAATTCCAATTCCTATTATGAAGACATTATTGTTAGAAATAATGCCATAAAACATAACTAAGAATCCCAAAATAATGCCTAATATAAAATACTTAATTTTATGGTTGTCTTTATCCACCATCTTTTCATAACAATTTTCACAATTACTATTACAAAATTCAAAATTGTCATTTAGTTTTTTGCCACAATATTTGCATTTTTTCATACTATTTTCTCGGTAATCCCCCCAAAATTTATTCATATATTCTCGATTTTTTCTGTTTTTTACATACAAGCTGGAAATTGTTACTTTCTACATAGCGTGTTTCCTAAAATGATAATTACCACGACATCAACCAAAATAATTCCCAATGCAATATATACAAAAAATGCAGGTAAAATATTTTCAAACAAGCCCATAGTTAATGCAAGAATTGCTATAATAGACATTCCAATTCCCATTGTTCTGCATAACTTCTTTTCATCATATTTTTCCTTTTCTTCTTTTGAAGCTGTATTATATCCAGAAATGAACCAGCTTCCGTGTCCAGAAAGTAAAATAATAGAAAGTACGGCAAATATCACAAAGACAATCCACACTATCCAATCAGAACCTGTTGCTAAATCTGATAATTTCATTTACAGACTCCTCCTTAAATTCTGTTTTGTTACTTATAGGATATCATATTTTTTCTTCAATTACATCCACCTAATTTTAATACATTGCCATTCGGCTTACTTCTGTAACCAGCATCCGGTTAATCTTCTCCTGCATTGTTTCCTTTGAATCTTCATTAAAATGATAACGGACAACATAGACCGTCTGACCGATTTTCTTTGTAAATGTGTTCCCCTCTGTTTTTGTATTCATCAAAAGAATCTCTTCCCGGTAGACCAGAGCTGCCTGTTTCCAGGGAAGTGAATCCGGGAACCTGTTCTTATATTTGATTCCATATAAAAGACTTCCAAGGCAGCAGATAACCGTGAGGATCACACAGGTGATTCCTGTAAATGGAGTGATCTTCAGACAAGCCAGCAGCCATTGCGCATATCCGCATACCGCAACCGCCAGTACCTTGGAAAACATCCAGCCATTATCATCAAATCCTCGAAACATCCTGGATGTTACCGGCATAAATACCAGTCCCAACAGAAACAGCATCTCCCACTAGGTTAAAAATGTAAAGAAATCAGAACCCAGGAGCCAGTAAGCAGTGCCTGCCAATAAAACAACCGGGGCAATCTTTATCAAATAAATTCGTTTCGCATTCAAGCCAGTATCCTTCCTTTTCCTGTTTTTATTATTACTGAGTTAGAATATCATTTTTTTCAAGCGTTCCTGTAAATATGGAATATGCTCCCGTTATCTTGCAGCTGCCGGAAATTTTCCCTTCATATTCAACCGCTACAAGATCTCCTGTCTTGATCTCCCCACTTTCACTCCATCTTTTTACCCTTATGTCATCTGTATATACCTTATATTCTTTTCCGGCTTTGGGGTTCCTACATAAAGCTGTATTATCAACTATCATATATCCATTTCCAATTTCCGTGACAGTTCCGGATATGGTTGGCGCACTGCTGCTGGATTTTGTTTCCGTGGAATGCTTTTGTACGTAACGGATGATTTGTCCTGCTGCTTCTTTTCCAATGAAATAGCTGTATTCATAGTCTAAAATATTGGTTGCGAAATAGCCGTCTTCAGAAATGTAGATCACCCGGTTATAAACACCCAGCGTTTCCGAGGTTGCAGTGAAAGCGAGATAAATACGGTTCTCTCTTTCAAAGAAATCACTTGTATTATCAAGTTTTGCATCACTGCGGCCCGCAAGGATCTGCCAGATCTCATCATCATTATCCAGCAAAAGTTCCTCTTTTTCCTCATAATTTTCACATTTTGTCACGTAGTTTAACTCTATATTTTGAGAAAGACCATACAGTTCCAGCAACTTCCCTAAAGTATCTGGAGCAGTGCTTTCATCAGCTGCATAAACATAAAATCCGTCTTCATTCCCTGCAGCAATCATCAGTTCTTCTGATATTCCATGAATCTTCCGCACCTCAAATGTTTCCGTATATTTTTTTTCGGTATCAGGATCAAGGCCTTCTGCTATACAGGAGCCAATCTCATCCCCTAGTGCATCTGTGTGGATTGGATTCTGGCTTTTTACGGTAAACTGTTTTCCATTAAACTTAATAGCAGGATACTTTTCAGCTGCAGTCTTGTATTTCCATGGCCATTCTATGGCTCGTTCTGTTTTAGAAACATGATATTTATATTTGCTTTCAGCTGTTGCGTCATTCTTTAAAAGATGCGGAATCAAAATACCTGCGATTACAAATAGGGTAAGACAAGCCGCAGCCGTCATCCATTTCATTACAGGATTATGCCTTTTCTTTGGCGGTGCTTCCAGTGTAGCAGTGATAAGCTCATTATCAATATAACCAATGGCATCTGCAATTTTGGGTATGTTCATAGATAGATTTCCTCCTTGATCAGATATTCTTTTAATTGGGCTCTGGTGTGAGCCAGCATATGTGTTACTTTGCGTTCAGTAAAACCACATCTCTCTGCAATAGCTATGTTAGATTCAAAATAAAAATATTTTAGAAGAAACACTCTCCGGACCACTTCTTTTTGTTTATTAAGAAAAATACTGATTGATTTTCCAATCTCTTCGTCATTCCTGCTCGGAGCATACCTTTCATCTGGCAGTATATCTGCAAGTTCATCCAATGCCATAACCATATCAGCGGATCGTTTTTTAGCTTTTTGTTTTCTAAATTTATCTATGGAAATACTTCTGACAATTTTGGAAATATAAGCCTTAAAGTTATCCGGCCTTGTAGGTGGAATTTTGTTCCACACTCCTAAATATGTGTCATTCACACACTCTTCCGAATCCTGGAGGTTATTTAGGATATTATAGGCAATTTTATGACAAAGTTTTCCATATTTTATATCTGTTTCCTTAATTGCCTGCTCGTTTCTTTCAAAATAGAGTTCTATGATTTTTTTATCGTCTATGATATTCCCCTCCTCAAAAATGTTCTCAATTATAAAGTCGGCTTTTTTTGATGGGCGTCTCAAAAAATTTATATTTTTTTGAATTATAGCATAGAAAAAAGAGAACAGCTTTAGCCATTCTCTTTTTGTCATCTGAATCCAAATTTTTTTTATCAAGAATACCAATTTTCTACTGCTTTTCTTGATTTCGAATCTCCTTAATCAGCTCTACTGCATTTTCTGCATCATCAGTTTTTACGAATATATCCATTCCATATATTCCAAAGCCAGGTGCCCCATGCATCGCAACATTCGCACTTGCCTCCTGTGAAAAAGCCATTATTCCATTTTGTCTTAACATTTCCATGAGTTGTTCCGTTTCTATTATATTTTGTGCATTGTAAATCTTGATATATTCCATCTTAGATAATGGTGAAATTTCTTTTATATTTTGAGTATTTGTTGGATTTTGTTTCTTTTTCCGATTGATAAATGTCAGAATTCTAAGAATAATAAATGCGACAATAGTAATACCGATCCAAAATTCAAAAGCTAATCGTGTTATCTGTGTTTCTGTAGCTCCCATTCTTAACAAGCATACGCCATAGAGGAAAGCAAAAATTCCTGAACATAATACGCTGGTAAGAAAATCCCTCCATACAGTAGTATTTTGGGGCAAACATTTATCCCATATTCCATTGTATATCATAATAGTTGCATACAGGATTCCTCCGGCTAAAACACTTACTGTCTCTCCTAAAATAAAACGAATATTTATTGTCAATAACATTTGAATAATAATTGCCATTACACCAATCACAAACATTGATGCAAAGGCAAGATTTCCAGCCTGTAGTGCTTTTCGTTTTGTCCATTCTTCATACATTGCAACTTTGTCCAAAGTTTCTCTCATCTCTTTATTCATAGCCTGGCTCCTTTCTCCATCCAGGAGCTCTCTCATTTCAACATCGTAATATTCAGCAAGCTCAACAAGTATGCTAAGATCTGGCATATTTGTTCCTGTTTCCCATCTGGAAACTGTTCTTGCAGACACTCTGAATTTCTCAGCAAGCTGCTCTTGTGTCAGATTCTTTTCCTTACGACATTGCTTTAAAAAAGCTCCGATCTTTTTTGTGTCCATGTCTCTACCTCTCTTCCACTTACAGTTTACCAATATGTAACAAAATTACCACGACATAAAATGAGAATCCACGAATTTTCAACCAGACATTGTATGTCTACGATATTCAAAGTTACTTTCAACATCAAAAGTTGCTTTATGGTCATTCAAAATTATCAATCCTTCTTTTCAGCTTTAGGTTTATGATAGGCCATTTATATAAATTATCGTATTTTTTACTCTCCGGTCCAGCATTTTTTTCTGCAAACTGGAGGTATATCAGCCTTTCTTGTGAGTAGCAAAGTATTCTTTCAAAACAATCAGTGCTTCCTCTCTCAAAATGCCTGATTACAGTTTTATTATTCTGCTATGATTTTATGTAGTTTTATTAGTATGCAATACCACACTACAGTGCAGACAACCGTTCAAAAATATATTCCTTCTCTGATGACAAGTCTTCTCTAAACCTATAGCCCAGTCTGTTAAATTCTTGTATATCAGCTGGATTTTCAATCCCTCTTTCTGCCATAAATCTGACCATTTCGCCGCGGGCCATTTTTGCATAAGTACCTTTTGTTACCAGCTTTTCTCCGGATAATTCACAAAATGTAATCGTTATATACGTATCTTTTGGTGACAGATATTTTTCTATGCATTTCGAATATTCTTTTGATGCCAGATTAATAATGATCCGGCTGTCATCAATAACGGACTGATATAGCAGATCTCCCCAATAGTCATATAAATTTCGGGTATTTCCTATTGTAACCTTTGCCTGCATTTCCAGGCGATATGGTTTCACACCGTCCAGTGGCTTTAAGTTTCCATAAAATGCGGATAAAATTCTCAGATGCTTTTGGATATACTCAAACTGTCCGTCTTCAAACACTGCTGGTGCCATATACTGGAATGCAATTCCTTCATAAGACAAAATAGCTGGAGTAAGCATGTGATAAAGATCCATATTTTCTAATCTGTCAAAGTTCTGCCTGGCAATCTTGTCATTACATTTCCAGATTGCTTTCAGTTCCTCTTTTTCCAGGCTCTTCATCCAACTCAGTATCTTCGTTGTCTTATCAAGAAAATCCGGCATTCCTACGGGTGCTATGCTGTCCGTATCCGTAACCATCTTTTTTGCCGGTGATAATATAATCTTCATCACGCCAATTCCTTCAGCATATTTTCAGGATCATCTGCTGCTTTCACTTTATCATTTGCCTTTATGATAATTCCATGCTCATCAATCAGATAGGTCGTCCTTACTACTCCCATAGAGACTTTTCCATAATTCTTCTTTTCTTTCCAAACGTCATATGCCTCAATCACTTTGCGCTCCGGATCTGCCAATAAGGTAAATGCCAGTCCGTATTTTTCTTCAAATCTCTTATGAGAAGCTACTGAATCCTTACTAACACCAAGGATAACAGCTCCTTTTTCTGTAAACTGAGGATACCGATCTGAAAAGCCACATGCCTGTTTCGTACAGCCAGCTGTATTATCTTTCGGGTAAAAATATAAAATTACTTTCTTTCCGGCATAATCACTTAATTTATGCATGTTTCCGTTCTGATCCGGCAGTTCAAAATCAGGGGCTTTTGTTCCTGTTTCCAACATTTTTTAATCCTCCGTTTCTGTAGCTTCCGCTTTCTTTCTTGTTTTTTTACTGCCAGAAATCATTTTGTGTCCTGTATAGATAGACATTATCATACAAAGCAGAGAGCTTAGTGCAAAATATTTGTGACTTGATTTTAAGCCTTTATATCCTGTATAAACAGTTCCAATCATGGTAATAAATGCTCCTAACGACCAATATTTGTGTGCTTTCATGTGATTCCTCCATTTTTCAGTGTATTCAATTGTAATTATACTCTACCGCATTCCTATGTCAATTTTATAATAGATCCTTCCTATAAAATTTTTCAGAATATCTGATATGATACCCTCAAGTAGGGCATAAAAATATAAAAACCTACTTGAGGGTATCATATCAGAACTGGCGGTTATGTTTGAGGGAAGCACCGCCAGCGGTACAGAGCAGGCTTACCGGAAAGCGATGGATAAGCTGACAGAGCTTCTGATTGCCGAGGATGCCATCCATGCAGGCCGGCATATTTTTTCATTGCCATCCGATGTTCTTACAAAACATATACTTCTCCCCCCTTGATGCGTCATTCTTGTTCTGAAAACAGGAACAGAATTCTTACAGCGACTGTAAGTGTTATATATTGTGTTTCTGTGCTATCATTTACTTAAAAATGGATAGGAGGTATTCATATGAACCCAATTTTGAATATTGAAAATCTTACCAAAGTCTATGGGACTTTGCCAAACCAGACGAGAGCCCTGAACGGAATCACTTTTCAGGTCATGCCGGGAGAGTTTCTCGGTATTATGGGAAGCAGCGGTTCCGGTAAATCCACGCTTCTCAACTGTATTGCAACTGTGATTCAGCCCACAGGCGGACGCATTCAGGTGGATGGGGATACTTTGCAATCGCTCAAGGGAAAGACTCTTGCAGAGTACCGTAGCAAAAAAGTTGGTTATCTATTTCAGAACTTTGAATTGCTGGACAACCTGACTGGCAGAGAAAACATCCTGCTTCCGACTTCCTTGCATGGGGTATCCGAAGCAGAAAGCAGCCAGAGGCTGAAGCAGTTGACTAACTATCTGGAAATCACTGATGTTCTGGATAAGTTTCCGTCCAAGATGTCCGGCGGTCAACGTCAGCGTGTTGCGGCAGCAAGGGCTCTGATCTTGCATCCTCAAATGATTCTTGCCGATGAGCCGACGGGTGCGCTGGATTCTAAGAACGCAAGAAGTCTTATGGAGAAGCTGTCCGACCTGAATCATTACGAACAAGCTACGATCCTGATGGTAACCCATGATTCCAATGCCGCCAGCTTCTGTAAGCGCATCCTGTTCATCCAGGATGGCGTGATCTTTCATGAGCTACGACGTGGAGACGAATCCCAGCAGGAGTTCTACGGGCGCATCCTAAAAGTGATGGCGCAAATGGGAGGGGGCGGCGCAAATGTTCTCTAATCTCATTCTTCGGAACAGCCGTCGCAGCCGAAAGGAAAACGGTCTGTTTTTCAGCTCCCTGGTGATTTCTATTGTTGCCTTTTACATGATTCTTTCCATCTCTACTCAGGATGTTATGATCTTTTTGCAGAAGATGGAGAGCGATGCCGTGAACAGGCTCTTGCTTCTGATTCCTGTGTTTTACGGAATGACCTTGGGTATTCTTTTCTTTTTGATCTATTTTGCCTGCAAGTATCAGTTCGAGCGCAGACGGCATGAGTTTGGTGTTTATCTAATGTTGGGGATGCGTAGAAATAAACTGTTTGGTATGCTTCTGGCGGAAGATTGCCTGACTAGTATTCTTGCCATGCTCATAGGTTTACCTGTGGCTGTGGTGCTTTCAGAAATTGTCAGTCTTGTCATCGCCAAGCTAGTAGGCATGGGAATCATCGGTCATCAGTTTTCTTTATCTTGGTCTGCGATTGAATGGACGTTGGCAGGATTTCTGGCAATTAAGCTGACGGCACTTCTGATTTTGAGTGGACGGATCAGCCGCCAGGAGATCGGTACTTTGCTATCCCAGCCAGCGAACCGTCCCAAAAAGCAAATGCCTTCTATTTTCTATGGGCTGGCTGCTGTATGTGCAAGTGTGATGTTGGCAACGGCTTATTACATGGCAATTCAAGGAATTGCATGGACAAAGGTAAGTATGATGGGACTGACTTTACTGTTAGGTTCGGCTGGTACGATGTTGCTGTTCTACGGAATGCGGGCACTGATTGCTCTGATTGTTAAAAAAGGCAAAGGAAAAAAGCAGCTTCATGTATTTACTTTCCGCCAGATTCAGGAGAATGTCATTCATCAGTCAAGCTCTATGGCTATCAGCTCTCTGCTGATTCTTGCAGCACTGTGTTGCTTTGGTGCAGGCTTAGGAATCGCAGGGACAAACAATCTATCCACCGACCATGTAATTGACTATACCTTTGAAGATTATACCGTTGAAGATTCGGCGCAGGTTCTTTTGAATATACAGAAAACCCTGAACGAAAACGGTTTGGAAAATCAGTTTTCTGAGCTTTTTGAAATGAAGGTTGGGCATATTCGCACCACAGAAGATTACGAGAATGCCTACAGCATGGATGCTGTTATGGAATCTCTTCGGAGCCTGCCCCAGTCGGAAGATCGGGATGTCCTTTTGAACACTCTTGGTTATGCCACAGATCCGTATCTAATTTGTCTGTCAGACTATAATCGTTTACTGGAATTGTCCGGCAAACCTGTCATTAAATTAAGTGAGGATGAAGCCGCTGTTTATATAGGTTCCGACTTCACTACTGTAAATCGCACCGCAATGCTGAACGGCATACTTACTGAACATCCTGAAACGGAACTGGTTGGCAGTCCGATTCATCTTACAGGAGAGGTTCAGTCTGTGAATTTGGTCGCGGACCGTTCTATTACTTTGTCCTTTGCATTGATTCTTCCAGATGAAGCCTTCCTCTATCATACCCAAGGAATGTATGATACGTATGTGAATGCGGTACTCAGTAAGCAGGCTATGGAAGGAAATAGCCTTATGACTGCATATTTAAATTTGAGCGAGAAGCTGAACGAAACTGGCCTTGAATATGAAAGCTATCTTCAGAATATGGGCCGCCAGCTTTTCTACACCGTAGCATCCATCTATATTACCCTCTATCTGGCGATTGTGTTCCTGGTGGTTGCCAACACCATTGTGGGTGTTCAGTTCCTGATGAGCCAGCAGAAAACCGGGCGTAGATACCAGACCCTGATCCGCTTGGGAGCCACTTACGAAAGCCTTTGCCAGTCCGCCAGAAAGCAGATTTCGTGGTTTATGGGACTTCCTGTATTGGTTGCAGCTGTCAGCAGTCTGTTTGGAGTCAGAGCGTTGTTTACAGGGATACTCTCGTCACGAACCCGTGGGACAGTGTCTGAAATGCTACCTGTATCTGCTGCTATGATTTTGCTACTTTGTGTGATAGAATGTGTTTATATGAGTGTGGTCAAGCGCTCCAGTGATCGGTATTTGCTGACACTGATGCAGCCACAGAGAGAAGAATAATTTGGAAGGAGGTGCTGTCGTGAAAAGAATTGCTGTTGTGGAAGATGAAGTCTATATGCGGGAAGAGCTCTGCAATATGCTCCAAAAGGACGGGTATCTTGTGGAGGCAATCACCGAGTTTGAAGATGCCGCTCGGCTCTTGGCAGCCCTCCGTCCTGACCTTGTGATCTTAGACCTGAATTTGCCGGAAATCAGTGGCTTTCAAATCTGCCAGGAGCTAAAGAATAAAACCGCTATCCCCGTCCTGGTGCTGACTTCCAGAGACCAGGTAAAGGATGAACTGCAAGCGTTCCAGTTGGGTGCAGATGAATATTTGACGAAGCCGTGCAGAAAAGACCGGCTTCTTGCCAGGGTATCCAATATTCTCAAAAGGTATGAAGGCCGTACCAACCTCATAGAGGGATTGGATTTCCTGTTGGACCAGCAGACTTACACACTTTATATTCATAACACCTCTGTGGTGCTTCCCAAAAATCAGGGAAAACTGTTGGTTGCTCTTTTGGCCAGTGGTGATGCTCTGGTCACGACGGAGCAGCTTTGCTTAGCACTATGGGGAACCACAGAATACATAGACGAAAATGCCTTGCAGGTTAACCTGACCCGGTTGAAAAAGACGATGTCCGGTCTGGAGATGAAGCAACGAATCGTTGCGGTTCGTGGGATGGGCTATCGTTTGGAAGCGGAGGTATCTCCATGAAGCAGTTTTGGCGCATAATAGAACGGTACTACCCTTGGCTGCTGTTGCTGCTGGGTGTGGATTGCTTTTGTTCTATCATTCTTTGGATTTCTGACATTCAGGCATTTCAGACCTTGATTGGGTTAGTGGTTCTGACAAGCATCCTTCTGTTTTCAGCGATCCTGTTTGTGCTAAACAAGCGGGAGACCACCCGCCGAGAGCTGTTCCGGGATTTCCTCAGTGATCCTACCATCTGCAACAGGGAACGGCTGCTCAGTGCCATCAGCCGGGAAGAAGGAGAATCTATCCAGCTTCTGGCATCCGTTTTACAGGAACACAAAACTGAGAGTAACAGTATGGCAGATGCCCTACAGGACTATGAAGAATATGTGGAGGGCTGGGCACATGAAGCGAAAACGCCCCTATCGCTGTTGACTATGCTCCTGGATAATCGGAGCGACGAAATATCTCCTCCCCTGCAAGCAAAGCTGGATTATGTCCGCAGTCAGCTTCAGGAGGATGTCACTCAAATGTTATACTATGCCCGGTTAAAGAGCAGTACAAAGGATTATCAGTTTGAGGATATCAATTTGAATGACTGCTTGGGGGAAGTTCTGGAGGACTATGCCCCACTTCTGGAAGAAAAGCAGTTTGTAATTCTCAATAAACTGCAATCTGAAACAGTCTATACAGACCGTAGAGGGCTTCAGTTTATGTTGGGACAGATCGTGAGCAATGCCATAAAATATAGCAGCGATAGTCCCATGCTAACGATCTCTATGATACATTCGGAGACCGCAGATGTCCTTTCAGTTGAGGATAACGGCATCGGTGTAAAAAAATATGATCTGCCGTATATTTTTCAGAAGGGCTTTACCGGGGATTTTACTGACAGCAGAAAGAAAGCCACCGGTATAGGGCTTTACCTGGTTAAGAAGATGGCTGACGATCTAAACCTTCGTCTGGAAGCTGCTTCCCAATGGGGAAAGGGCTTTAAGATAGTCATCTTCTTTCCAAAATTGAGATTTAATGGAAAATCATATAAATAGAAAAACGCCCGCAGATTTTCTCCTGCGGGCAGCGTGGTGTCAGCTATCCAAAGGCTTGTATTGTTATTCTTTAATCTTTCTTTAAAAAATATGATAAAAGGTTTGCCCACAGGAAATTCTTACTCAATCTCTTCTCCATCTATATATAGTTGAAATTTATCAGGATTATTGACAACGTCATAGTCCTTTCCGTATTCTATAGGCCTATATTCGGCTGTCATTACCGACTCTCCTTCTTCAATATCCTCTTTCCATAAATAAATGTACATATCAAGGCTCGTCGCATATCCATGGTCTGTTGAGAATTTTGTCGAATGAAAAGAATCATCCTTGTACATCTGCAATAGTTCTCTTGCAAACGCTTCTCTATCTTCAATATTTTCCCGGTTAGCGACCACAGTTATATTTTCATCACGATTTATGGAAAATGTTCCAACTACATCCGGTTCACCTTTCTTATGACCGGATTCAGATTTCATATAAATACTTTTTGCCGCAATTATCAAGATCACTGCTCCTGAGATCACTGCAATGATACTTCTCTTCATATTTCCATTCATTCCCTTCTAACTGTCCTACTGCATAATCTGTTACTTCTTTCAATACCGATTTGTCTCTTTTAAGTGTTACTTTCTTTCGTTCTTTCTGCACAGACAGATTAACATCTTCAAATCCTGCATTTTGCCTATATCTATTTTTAAGAATTATATATAGTTCTTTAGAACTATAATATCATGGTTTTGATTGCGAAAAAAGACATGTTTTACAAATGAATCCATAAAAAAAAGAAGAGCTTTATGCCCTTCAATTTTGCAGTTAATTCTATTAGCCTACAAAAGCTCTGACTGCATTTAAAATTCTTTTCTGTTCGTTCTTTGGTAATTTTTCTATCATTTCAGACAATTCATTGGTAACACCTGTGACAGAATGTGTCACGACATCAATCAGCAGTGCATCTGCCGATATATCAAGTGCATTGGCTATCGCTACAAAGGTATCAAATTTTGTTACTTTTAGTCCTCTCTCTATCACACTGACATGTGTTGTACTTAAATTTACCAGCGCTGCCAGTTCTTCCTGTGTAAGATTTTTTGCCTCTCTTGCAGCCTTGATTCGCTGACCAACCGCTTTTAAATCCATCGTAACACCTCCTTCAGAACGATAATTCGCTCTAAAATTAGTATACTGATGGATAATCAAAAGATACAGAATCTACAGAAGATGTGCTAGTTCTTTAGAACAAGTATTGATATTTTATATATCTTAACTTCCGGTTTTTTACGACTCTTTTTCTTGACCTCTTTATCTATTGTACTCTGATTTGTCATATGATTACCTCCGATAGCAGTCGTCTCCCCTTGTGATGATACCGTGTGCTTTTGCAGATGTGCGATACTCGTCTGTGGTGCTTAGCGGGACAAACTTTTCTTCGGTCAAATATTCAAGGGAGATTTCCCGTTTCCACCTTGCCACCAGCATACGGGCAGCGTCAAAGGACGCATGACGAATAACAATCCGGCAATAGGTATCATGCACTAAAATATCCGAATCCATATAGAAAGCACATATTGAACAACACTGCCAAAATCAGAGCTGACAGTATAAATGCCACTTTTCCTTTCCCCTTTGTATACCAGCAGATAAAAGCCAATAATGGAGAAACAGATGTAAATCCAAACCAAACCACCGCATAGCTTCTTGGAAAAAATCCTGCAATATAGTTTGAATACAAATAGTAACTTGCAACCATACCAACAAAGAATGCAAAAACATTAATGCTTTGCGTTCAGTAAAACCACATCTCTCTGCAATAGCTATGTTAGATTCAAAATAAAAATATTTTAGAAGAAACACTCTCCGGATCTCTTCTTTTTGTTTGTAAAGAAAAATACTGATCGATTTTCCAATCTCTTCATCATTCCTGCCCGGAGCATACCTTTCATCCGGCAGTACATCTGCAAGTTCATCCAATGCCATAACCATATTGGCTGATCGTTTTTGGGCTTTTAGTTTTCTAAATTTATCGATGGAAATATTTCTGACGATTGTGGAAATATAAGATTTAAAATTGCCTGGCCTTGCAGGTGGGATTCTGTTCCATACTCCTAAATAGGTGTCATTTACACACTCTTCCGAATCCTGGCGGTTATTCAGGACATTATAGGCAATTTTGTGACAGAGCTTTCCATATTCTATATCTGTTTTCTTAATTGCCTGTTGATTCCTTTCAAAGTAGAGTTCTATTATTTTTTTATCGTCTATGATGTTCACCTCCTCAAAAATGTTCTCAATTATAAAGTCGGCTTTTTTTGACGGACGTCTCAAAAAAATTATATTTTTTTGAGTCATAGCATAACAAAAAGAGAACAGCTCATTAGACATTCCCTTTTGTCAGCTGAAGTGTTCCCTTATGGTTATTCAAAATTATCAGTACTTGTAATCTTCTGGTTCAATACTCTATTTACTCTTTCAATGGGGAAGCTATCTTCCATATCAGTCACTTCAAACAAATTTAGCGGTAGCTCCCTTTCTCCAATCAGAGACAGATATTCATTAACAGCTCTGCGGTCGATCATGATTTTTCCATGTCCATCCCAATGACGATTACTCTCTTTCTTCTTCAACCCGGAAATCCAATATTCGTCGCCATTCTCAATATCTATATAATTGGAATAATTGCCATTATATTTTTGAAAGGCATGGTTATTAAAATAGATTGTTTTCTTACTCTTTGAAGTTTTCACATATCCGATCCATGCCGGACCATCATCTGAATATCCCGTTTTAAGTTCAATGTACATTAAATCATGAATCATTTTTAACATCTCCACCTAAAGGAACAGTTTTAGCCATTCTCATTTTTTAATGCTGCTTAATAAGCTCCCGGATTCCACAGATAAACGATAAAACAATTACTATAATGTAACAACTCCGGTTTACAACCGTATTCTCAGCCCAGTTGCTTACTGCGATCACAGTCCATAAAGCTCCCTGTACAACCATCAGCATTCCATTTGTTTTTGGATTACTTTTATTAGCAACCAGTAAGAAAATGTAAACGGCTAAAATAATGAGTGATATAATGATTGTTAATGTTGGCATAGGCTTGTTCTCCTTTGCTGTCCTGTTTTTTATTATTTCTGAGTCAGAATACCATTTTCTTCCAGTGCTTCTGTAAATACGAAATATATTCGTGTTACTGCGGGTTTATAGTAATGAAGCATATAGCAGATATCGCAATGCATTCTTTATTTTGCAATATACAAAACACCTAGCGTACCAGGTCCGCAATGACTTGATACAACACCGCCAGCCCTGGTTTCCAGTATCTCATCAAAAATGTCAAGTTCTTTCAGATAAGCCCTCACTTTTTCTACAGTTTCCTGTTCACAGCCAGAATGTGTTATAAATACGCGTTCAGGTCTCGCTTTTTTTAAATCTTTTTCCATATCTTTTACATAGTTCATGACAACAGAAGCAATTTTTCCACGGTATTTCTTAGATGCATTCATTGCACCATCCTCCACTACAATCCTGGGATGCAGTTTTAAAACACCTCCGGCCATAACCGCTACTGCATTGCAGCGTCCGCCACGGTATAAATAAGTAAGGGTATCTACCACAAAGCTTGCTCTCACATTTGGTTTTAACTTCTCTATCTCAGAAACAATCTGGGAAGCTGTCCGGTTATTCTTTGCCATAATTGCAGCTTCTACTACAAGAAGGCCGATACCGGTAGAAAGGTTTGCAGAATCGATTACTTTTATTCGGTCAGAAGCCCCCAGTTCTTCAGCAGCAAGGCGCATCACATTTCCAGAAGTGGACATACCTGCTGAAATAGAAAAGCAGACAATTTCCCTTCCAGCCTCTGCATAGGGGCGAAAAAGCTCCATGGCATCTGCCAGGGCAGGTGCAGAAGTTTTAGGTGTTGTCTTGTTTGCATCAGACCAGGCATAGATCTGATCCGGAGTAATGTTTTTTCCATCTTCATATTCTTTATCACCCAGAAGAATATGAAGCGGAAGAATGTCAATCTCATATTTTCGCAATAATTCCTGTGAAAGGTCGCAGGTACTGTCTGAAATAATTTTTACCATATATTCACACCCTTTTCCCGAACAAAGTCTGGGATATCTTCGGCTAAGGCAGGATAAAAGTTTCACTCTTACGCATAAATCCCGCCAGCTATTTCACTACTAATCAATATATTGTACCAAAAAACAATCGCAATTTCTACTCATTTACTATAAATTACATTCTTTCCCAAAACGGAAACCTGCCCAGACCTTTTTATTGGTGTTGCTCTTGCTATAATTCATAAATGAAGTATAGCATGAAAAAGTGGTTTTTTGTATTGGATTTCCATCATATAAAAAACTGCTAAATTGTATCTAAAAGATCACAATCTAACAGTTTTCCATTATATGGTACAATTTACAAAAATACCAATTTATTATGATTAATACGTTGGAAGAAGGCCTCCATTGCCTGTCATGCAGACAATGGAGCAAGCCTTAGGGGAATAAAATACTTTTATTTACAAGAATAAAGTATATACTTTTCTTTTAAATAAGTACATGGATAAAATTACATAAAACATGCACAAAATACAATAGTTAGTCAAATGAATACCAGAGATTGATACAAATTAATTTTGCAAGAATACCTTATTCAAATAATTTTTTTGCCTTCTCCAGATTCATTTTTCCATTCACTTTCAAATAAATTTTTGTAATTTTAAGCGGCTCACCCATCTCACTGCAAAGCTCCTGCGCCTGTGATAAAGGAATATAGATATCTTCATTTTCCGTTACGGCAGTTACTTTACATGGAAGATAAACAGTTTGCTGTTCATTTTCTTCGTGCCCAGTCAAGGATACCAGATGATCTGCCGCGCCAGAAAGCTCTTTTGTATTTCCAGCAAGTGCATAAGAAATGGTTAGATTTTCTCCCATTTGCAGGAATTTTTCCTGTTGTTTTTTTGAAATGGAATGATTATTTGAGTCTTTCATGTTTTGCAATGCTTTACTTCCAAGCAACAACACCGGTGTATTTCCTAAATCATTCTGCTCTGGATTTTCTCCAAACGCATTCAGATCTATTCCTAAAAAGGTGGCTGTTTCCGTATAATCTTCAATCTTGATGGTTACTGGAATTTCCACAACGGGCCATATCTCTTTTATCCCTTCTATTTTTTTTGCCTTTTTCAAAAAATCATCATCATAAGTAAGGTCTCCAAGGGAAACCAGTGCCAAGTATTGTTTTTTCCCATCCTGTATTCCTGCAAAAAGCTTTATAGAGAAAAATAATGCCAATATCAGAAGAAAACCTACAAAACAGGTAAAACTATCTATTCTATTCTTTTTCAATGGGCATCCACCTTTCTGGTTTCTTCCAGAAGTATGTTTTTCTTATGAAGCTTACCCAAAAGAAGTAGAATCACAGAAACAAGCAGTACTGCAATAACTGCAATAACGGAATACCACCAGTTGTTTGTTTCTTCCTGGTCATCCTCTATTTTTAAAGACTGGATTTTAGCTTCTTTAATCTCAGACTCAAACTCTGTACTTTCCTCATAGGAATTGCCGGCTGCATCCTCATAAGTAAGAATCAGTTTTCCGGTAATCCTGCCAGGAAAAGAACCGTCATCTTCTTCTGATTTTCCTTTTACATACACACGGAGACTTCCCTGTACTGCGGTTCCAGCTTCTAATGTTCCTAAAAAAGCGGACTCTTTTGGGTTCAATCCGTCTGCTTCCAGCCGGACACTTGCATTATATATCTTATCCCTTCCAAGATTCATTGCTTTCACCGGAATTTCTACCGTATCCATGGTATATAAAACGGAAGGAATATCAGAAGCTTCCAGTTTTGCACGCGCCGGCTGAGTGATCTGAAAGGACAGCGTTTCTGTACCTGTCGCTCCCGTCGCTTTTGAATCTTCGTAATCCAGAGAAAAAGAAACTGTTGCCTGACCTGGAGTACAGTCCTCTGCTATAGTGACCTTTTGCTTCAGGGTAATTGCTTCTCCTGGAGTCAGTCTCTGAACATAAAAAGAGTTTCTCTCAAATTCAATTCCCTTTGTATCCGCAGAAATAGAAATCTTTAGACCAAATACATTCTGGCTACGGCTTTTATTCCGGAATGTCAGTGACATTTCTGTGACAGAGCCTGCTTTTAGATTTTGTCCGGAAAGATTGTTATCCTCTAAAAGAACCTGCGGTTTATGTAGTATTTTCTCACCAGACAAGCTGGCAGAAGAACCGCCTCCACTATACTCTCCAGCAGAATAATCCCCACTATCTATAACAGGATCTGTAATCTGTGTTCCATTATCTGTATCAGTATTTCCATTTTCTATTATGACATGGATTGTCTTCTTTTCGTCCTCAGCAGAAGCGTCTCCTGATATAAATCCATCCAGGTCAGAATTTTGATTTTCCGAATCCGTTTTTTCAGGAGTCTGTTCCTCAGTTTCCGGAATCTTCTCATCTGTAGGATTGTTTTTTTCCTCTTCAAAAGGCAATGTACTGTCTGCATCACTATAAGAAGCTGACTGATCTGCTTCCAGAACAGACTCTCCCACAAAAGCAGCTTCCATATTCCCTGCATCTTCTGCAAAAACAGATGTCGGCAGAAGCATCATGAAACTTAATATTGCGAATGTGGTTTTCACAAATTTTTTTCCCATTTTCAGGCTGTCCTTTCTCTTAAAACTCCGCCATCCATCTCATATACGTGATCACATAAAATCCGGATATCCTCATCATTATGGCTTGCCAATAAAATGGTTTTTCCAGCTGCCTTTAAATCAAGCAAAAGTTCCCTGATCTCTGCCACGCCGTGTTTATCCAGACCGTTAAATGGTTCATCCAGAATCAGGAAGCGAGGATCTTCCATAATGGCCTGTGCAATTCCAAGGCGTTGCCGCATTCCAAGAGAGTACTTTCCAACCGGCTTTTTCATATCCGGATCCAGTCCTACTTTTTTTAGGATCAGGCGGATATCTGCCTTTGAAATCATTCTTTTCATATCTGCCAGTATTTCCAGGTTCTTTACACCTGTATACTGGGTAAGAAAGCCAGGCGTCTCAATGATGACACCAAGGCTTTCTGGAAAATCTACATCACGACCGATTTCTTTTCCGAAAACACGGATGGTGCCTGTGGTAACAGGAAGGAATCCGCAGATACATTTCATAAGTACTGTTTTGCCAGAGCCATTATTTCCTACAACGCCGTAAACCTGTCCCACCTTTAAGGTAAGATTTACTTCTTTTAATACCAGATCTTCCCCGAACCTTTTGGTTACGTGTTCTATTTTCACACAGGTATTTTGAAATTCAGATTTCTTCCACTTTTCCATTTAAAACACCTCCAAAAATTCCCATTAACACCAATAAAAATAATAGCAGAAATAACCACAGTCCCGCTTTATCCGTTCCCCAGTTTCCATCTGCCAGAATCCATTCCACTGGGTAAAACCAGATCTGGTCTTTGAAATAGCGTTCATGAAGTATAATTCCAAAATAATAGCTGACAAAAGGAATCCCATATGCCATATAAGCTGAATTCCATAAGGTACCACAGATTCCACCAAAAGTGCTTAGAATACTTCCGATCAGTCCCATCCTAAGAGCTTTCATAAGCAGCTCCAGAAACTGTTCCTTTGGAAAGCTGCCTTTTATTTCCATAGGATAAAATATAACAAAATTAACAAGAAGTATGGTGCTTATAGCAAATATCCAGACTAAAAATCCAGATGTCATAACAGAAAAGACTTTTCCTTCCACATATAGCCTGCGGTTTGTCCTGGGAAATGCAGCTTTTAAAAATCCACTTTTATACTCCTGTAAAAAAGAATCACTCCACGGCAGTACCGCAGCTACAGGGATGGCAAAAGATACCATCTGACTTTTCAATGAACCATCCAGCAGGCTGATAAAAGTTCCACATGTTAATGCTTTTTTCAAACTTGGATAAGTCTGACCTGCTGCGATAGAAAAGCAGGCAATCAGCCATGCCGCCAGGAAACTCCTGCCAAGAAGCATACGTTTTGTTTCTACCCGCATAGATATTTCCCCTTTTGATTATGTTTTTTCTCCCAGAAATTCAAAGGGATATTTTTTCATCCTGCGAAGTGCCAGAACCATAAGAACAAATAAAATACCTGCGAAGAACATACAGGACTGCCAGATGGTCGGAAGTAATGGATCATAGCCAAAGTTATGTTTTCCATATACAGCCTGGTTCAAAGGACTGATCCAGCAGATCAGTACATTCACCTGATACATTTCATATTTTTCCTTATGCAAAATTGCGGCTACCACACTGGGTTCCAGTAAAAATCCAAATACACTATAAAGAAGTCCAAACACCATGCCTTTTGTTTTTCCTTTATAAAGATTTCCAACAAGGATCACAAAACCAAGTGTCAGGGAATAGCAGAATAACAGGAGAAAAACCTGCAGCATACAGCCATACGGAGAGATACTCTCCATGACTCTTACTGTAGAGGGGACCTGCAAGTTTTTCCCCAGTTCAGAATATCCGAGCATGGCAGCAGTCTCGCTCCACAGGTTGCCCGGATAACTGTCCTTCATACACAGTACAGATGTAAATATCAGCATCAATACTGTATAAAGAGCAGTCACAAGAATAATATAAATAAACTGTCCCAAAAGCCATTTTTTCTTTGTTGTTCGAATTAACTGATATGGAGTAACTGGTGTCATCTTTGGCAGGTCTGAGAACAGCAGAAGCAACAGAAGAGAACTGAGCAGTACTGCTGTTCCATCCCCAAAGGTCCAAAGAAATGGCTCTACGGCCTGTACCGGTGTATCATAGTTTTCCATAACAACCATGATTCTTCCAGTGAGAAGAAAGCTAAGTACAAATTCCAGAAGGAAGGTAAAAATGACTTTTGGATTTCGAAAATAGCCAAAGAAATTGTAATGTACAATTCCAAGTACCTGCTTCATATCAGTAGCCCAGATCCCTGTCTATAATACTGCCATCCACGGCGTTAATGGTAAGGAAGCTCCAGCTTGGATAGTCTGTGATGTCCGAGTAACTATTCCCATCATAGTCACCTTCCACTTTTCTGCTTCCAAAGAAATCCCAAACGGGAACCAGAAGACCTGTATGCGGATCTGTGGATGGTTCATAAATTCTGGCATAGCCCAGAACAATCCGGTCAATGTCATAAACTCTTGATTTTTCATATTCCATATTATCTGCATTGGTTACTACCATCATTTTTTCATATGTTTTCATAATCTCAGAAAATGGAAGAAGGTTTAAATTTTCTGTTTTTGTCTCTCCTATGGTATAAGGGTTTGAATAAGACATGCTTTCAATTCCATCTTTATCGACAAAGAAATAAAGACTTTCATAAGACCAGGTTTCCATAGTGCTGTCCATATCTTCCAAAGCACCGCCATCTGCCATTGTCTGAGTAATCGGAACACCGTTTATAGTACGTGTGTAATAAATCGCATATCCGCTTCCAAGATTACTTAAACTATTATCTTCTTCAAGATTATTGCACAATGCATAACTCCAGTCTGAAAACTGCAGATCTGTAATCCCCATTTTATCTACTTTTTCCTGTACCATTTTTTTTGCTTCATCTAATGAAATCCCAATGGACTCCTCAGTAGGTTTTTCTCCTTCACTGAAAGAAGTATACTCAGACCAGGTCGTGTCCGCAGGCAGCTTTTCCCCGCTAGATTTTGCCGTTTTTCGGATTTTGACAGATAAGGTATCGGATCCGGAGGAAGATGTCTTGTAAAAATATTCCGATCCATCCGGCATCTGTGCAACACCGGAGAATTCATTTTCCGCAGTACCATTTTCTGTCTCATGGGAGCCTGCAACAGGTCTTCCTTCTACCAGAGTCTTCGTTTCCGGAGCAGACTCATATTCCTGCTCATACATCTCAATTTCTCCATAAATGTCATAAATATAATTTCCATCTTCATCTGTTCCATAGTTATAGGGATCCAGATTTCCGTTTGCTACATCTTCTTTTAGTTCATCCAACGTTTTTTTGATTTCATCCTTTGTCTGGGTATAATAGCTATCCGATGTATACAGCTTTGCCTCTGAGAAAAAGGCATTTGTAATACGGTCAAGAAGATCCTGTGTAACTTCTGCAGGCGTGACAGAAATTGCGGATATCTTTTCTACATCCGGTATTTCTACGGTGGCATCCGTGTTCACTACAAGTTTTGCACTGTCATCTGTAGTCTGACTTTTATAAGTTTCCGGAGCATTGAGCAGGTCTCGAATAGTTGTTCTTACCGCTGTGTTCTTATCCTTTGTATTTTCAGAAGAATCCTCCTTCACTATATCTACGCCTTCAGCTTCTGTATAAGCATCTTCTGCCTTGTTTCCTTTTGGTTTTACAAGGGAAGATTCCGGGGTCTGGGCACATCCTGTGAGCATTCCTATACAAAGTGTTAATCCTACAATTTTATTTATGTTTTTTCTCATGTTAAATAAATTCTCCTTCCTGTTTATGTCTACAAGTATAGCATCTTTCATTACACCAAATCTTCCGCAAGTTGTAACTGTTCTGTAAATTCCAATTATTTACCATAAAACAGATACGATTGTTCCTTTTCCCAGATGGCTTGTAATTTCCAGCTGAAATCCATGTATATCTGCAATTTTCTGGCATAGCGCAAGACCAAGCCCAACACTTCCCTTTACTCTGGAACGTGATTTATCGACCATATAAAAAGCTTCTGTTACTCTTTTCAGATCCTCCTCTGGAATTCCCTTCCCATAATCCTGAACGGATAAATGATTTTGGGTTGCCTCCAGTACGATTTTTGAATTCTCATCGGAAGCCTTGACTGCATTATCAATAAAATTTGTCACTGCACTCATCATAAGGTCCGGATCAAATGTTTTTCTAAGCTCCTCTGGATTACAATGTATTTCAAGACAAATTTTTTTCTCCTGAAGCCTGTAAGTAACAAGTTTTTTTACATCTTCCAGAAATTGATTCATCTGAACTTCCACTGGAACAAATTCTGCTTCACCTGTTTCATATAATCCGGTAAGTTCCAGCATTTTCACTGAAAGCCTGGAAAGCCTTCGGCATTCATTTCTAATATAATCAAGCGCTATCTCCTGCCTCTTGGGAGATAGGCGTACCGTTAGAAGTGTATCTGCATATCCTATGATTGCAGTCATCGGTGTCTTTAATTCATGGGCCAAACTTCCAAGCAGCTGTCTCTGTGCCTGGTTTACGGAAGAAAGCTTTTCAATCTGCTCCCTCACTTTACCTGTCATAAGATTAAAGCTTTTCCCAACCTGTGCCAGTTCCGTCTTTCCCTCTGATGGCACTTTTATCTCATAATTTCCATTTGCCACAGAAACAGCCGCTTCTTTTAGCCTTGTGAGCGGTTCCATAATTTTCCGCAAAGTCAAAAACAGGAAAAAGCCAACAAACAGAACCAGAAACAGGGTAAACCCTCCTGCCTGATAAAACAGTGTCTGACTCTGTTTTTGTACACTGGTAATATCTTTGTAGGTGACAATCTGATAGTTCATGTCTGTAGAACTGTAACTGGAAAAATAAAAGAGCAAAAATACGTTGCCATTTGTTTTGCTGATCAGTGGTTTATCACAATAGATGTCATTTTCGAATCCATCATGTTTGTTTTTTGTTAGGTTTCTGATATTTTGCAGATCAAACTCATATTTTGTCCCATTATATTGTTCTTTTCCATCCTGATATAAAACGGCGCTGTCGTGGAATACCTGACGAAAAGCATAAATAATCATTTTTTCCCGGATTTTATCATCAGTGTCCTGTATTTTACTTTTAATCCGCATTAGCATGTTTTCAAACTTAGAAATATTTGTTTGAAACCTGCTATTTTCATAACTGTTGATATTCTGTATGCTCTGATTTTTCCACCTGTAAGTTGTATAGAAAAAAATTCCAGATGACAGCAGAAGCACCACGCAGATTACCTGTAAAAAAATTTTTGTAAATAGCTTCATAAATCCACCTCAAGTCGATAACCAATTCTAGGAATGGTTTTGATTTTATCCTGCCAGCTTAGTTTTTTTCTGATGCGTCCAACGTGTGCATCCACAGTTCTTGTTTCTCCGCAGAATTCCTCCTTCCACAGTTCCTGCAAGATCTGGCTTCTGGTAAGTGCTTTATTTGGGTTTTTTACGAACACCATAAGGCAGTTATATTCCATAGGTTTTAAATATATTTCTTCTCCATTTTTCGTAACTATGTGACTTACGGTATCAATTATGACATCGTCTATCTGAATCTGTTTCGGTGCCGTTCCATAACGATCTAATACTTTTTCCAAACGAACCATTACCTCCAGCATTTCAAAAGGTTTTACTATGTAATCCTCGGCTCCGTCTTTTAACCCTTTTACTTTACTTGTAACATCAGCCTTTGCCGTAAGAAATATAACCGGAATACCAAACTTTTTTAATTCCGGCAACAGGGTATAACCATCCTTTCCCGGAAGCATAATATCCACAAGGGCGCACTGAAATTCATGGTCCTGTGCGACTCCTTCACTTGCATCATTTCCATCCAGATAACCTACTGTTTCATAGCCGGCAGCTTCCAGATTCATACAAAGCAGATCATTGATTGCCATTTCATCTTCTATCACCAGTATTCTTGCTTTCATAATAATGTTCCTTTCATTTTACACAAACCCGATTATTTCTTTATTGTGCGTGATTTTTACTATTACAATTATACACTAATTTCAGTACTGCGAACGTAACCGATTTGTAAAGAAAAAGGAATCAAGAACGATCCATCTGGAAGTCGTTTTGATTCCTCAAATCCCACTACATTTTTGATTTCATTTTGTTAATTGTGTTTATATGAGTCACACCCTCCCTCTCTTAGAACTGTCTATTTCCCGACAGCCTCTTCCTATAAAATCATATGTTACACAAGTGTCTGTCCCATTGCCGATGCAATTTCCTTTAATTTGTCGATGGCATAGCCTGTATATTTTGAAATTTTATCGACAGGTTCTTTTTCCTCGATCATCATTTGGGCCAGGGACATTTTTTCTTTTTCAACTCCCTGTTTCATTCCTTGCTCAATTCCCTGGTCTACAAGAGCTCTACTTAGATTACACATGTCTCTCACCTCACTCTCAAATTCTTCTGTCATGGCAATATCAAAATCTTTATGTAACCGCTTCTTTTTTTCTTCTGGCGTGGCGCTCATATATTATTTTCCCTAGCGGTAATCAACATTTCAAGTAATCCCTTTGGCTTGTTGTGTCCACCTTATAGGGTACATTATAAAAATCTTCATTTTGTGAAAGATTAGTAAGTTCTTTGAAAAATGAGCAAGCCCGAAACAGACCTGCCCATCAACAATATTATCCTACTTATTTCATTATGCACAAATTCTCATCAATCCATTTCTGGACATCTTTTTCGCTGAGATTTACGGCTTTCGCAATTTTATCAACTGGGATTCCCATTTCAGCCAGCGAAAGGATGGTTTCTTTTTTGGCTTTTAACTCGCCCATTTCTATACCACGTTTCTCTCCACTTTCCATTCCTTCACTATAAATTTTCTCCATTTCATGGCACATAAGTTCCACCCCTTTCTGCGTCTCCTTCAATTCATATACTCGTTTTGCAAGAATCGGACTGTGCATCTCATCTGCCTTTTTACAGTGTAGATCATGCATCAGTCTTCCCAGTTGTGTATCATCCTGTTTCTTGGAATTTACATATATGATATGTGCTTCATCTTGAAAAGCCTCTTCCAGTTCTTTGATCTGCCGGTCAATGTGGTAAATGGGAAGTCCATATCCAAGAATATCGTCCCTGGTAATAAAAATTACATAGCTTTCCGGCAGTTCCTCAAAATCCTGTCCAGGATTTAAGGTATTCATATCCATCAGTCCACTATGGTACCGGGCTCTTTTGGGGGAAGCTTCTTCATTATCCTGCTGGATTTCCACATCAAATTGTTTGCCTGTGGAATCCTTGGCAACGCAGTCCATTACTGCGGAGCGTCCCTGCAAATTTTTATAATCTTTTTGGATTATCTGATCAATCACGTGTAAATCTTGTTTCTCCATAATGACCTGCAAAACATATTCCAGACATTCTCTTTTCTTGAACACGTTTCGCATAAATATATCACTCATGAGTGTAAAATTCTTAATAATGCCTTTGTATTTTTCGTAGCGTGACTCTAAATCACTGTTCAATAGGGTGTTTACATCAGCCATTTACAGCAATCACCTCCTGGCATTTTCGATTGATGAATGTGAAAGTACTTTTATCTGATTCTATCTT